>NZ_JBIURH010000024.1:27500-111330 GCF_044740765.1 Kitasatospora sp. NPDC088346 | reverse complement strand
CGCGGGGCGCCGCCCCCGCGGGGGCGCCCCCCCCCCCCCGGCCGCGGGGGGGGGGGGGGGGGCCCGGGGGGGGCCCCCCCCCCGGCGGCCGTGGCCGGGTCCCGACTACCGTGCGGGTGCCCGAACTCGGGTGCCCGCCAGGAACGGAGCCGTGTACCGTCCCGGGTCCGTGTCCGCGGGGTCGTCCGTGAACAGCTCGCAGCGCAGGGTCCGGTCCTCGGCGGGGTCGGCCGCGTAGCCGAGGACCAGGCAGGGGCCGCTGAGGTTCGCCAGGTTCAGGACCAGGTCCGCCAGATCGCGGCCCTCGGGGTCGTGGAAGTCCTGGGACGGCACGCAGCGGAATCCCATGGCGACCTTGAACGAGAAGAGCCCGGCCTTGGTGAGGTGCCCGTACAGGTTCGGCTCGTCGCCCAGGGTCGCCCAGCGGTACCCCTTCTCCCGGGCCGTGCGCATCGCGGCGAAGTAGAGGGTGCGGGCCAGGCTGTGCCGGCGCCACGTCTCGGTCACGGCGGAGAAGCGGATCCGTGCGGCGTCCTCGTCCGGGCACTCCCGCACCACGCAGCCGCCGACCAGCTCGTCGCCCTCGTGGGCGAGCACCGCGAAGTACTGCTCGGTGCCGCCCAGGAGCCGTCCCCGCTGCCGTACGGCGATGGGCACGCCGTAGGCCATTCCCTCGACCCGGTCGCGGTACAGGGCGAGGAAGGGGTCCAGCACCTCCGGCCGGATCGTGTCGTGGACCGAGAAGCGCAGCGCGTTGTGCGCCCGGGTCCGCGCACGCCGGATGTCCTGGCGCGACTTGGTCTCCAGCCGGGCCAGGAACTCGTCCTCGTCGGAGCGGAGTTCGGCCTTCCAACACAGCAGTTCCGGCTTGTGGACGAACCCCGCCGCCGCCAGCTCCTCGCGGGCCCCGGCCGTGGGTTCGGGCATCCGGACCACGTCGACGGGCCGGGTGGTGCCGAGCCAGGGCCGGGTGGCCAGGTCCGCCGGGGTGATCAGGCCGATGCTCAGCCCGTGTTCGTCGACGACGTCCATCCGGATCACCCGCGCCCGTCGTGGCCGGCCGCGGCCAGCACGACGGGCCGGGCGTCGCCGGACCCGGCCACGGTCGTGGTGAACCGCCGGCCGATCTCCGCCGTCCGCTCGGCCACCTGCGCCTCGTCGGCGGCACGCATCACCACGATGCCGCCGTAGACGGACGAGTCGACCGGGCCGTGGAAGACGTCGCCGACTCGGGTCGTCACCTCGGCGTGGACCACGCCCGGCGCAGCCAGCAGCTCCTCGACCGGAGTGACCGCCGTGACCGTGCCGAGCGGGCGCGGCAGCATGTACTGGATCATGTGGTCGGAGCGGGCCGGCTGCCGGACCTCGACCCCCAGCCCCAGGGAGAGGTCCAGCAGGGCGCCCAACTGGTCGACGCCGTACTGGTGTTCCAGCTGGGCGGCGATGCCTCCGCCGCCGGTCCGGCAGGCGATCTCGCCGACCAGGTGGCCCCGGGAGCACTGCAGGACCTCCAGGTGGGTCACCCCGTCGGTGAGGCCCAGCGCGGCGACGACCCGCTCGTGGAGTGCGGCGACGACCCGGGCGTTCGGATCGTCCTCGGGCAGGGTGTACGAGCCGATGGCGCCGCCCACGCTGCGCAGCACCGGAGCGAGGTAGCGGGAGACCGGGGCGAAGCGGACCTGCCCGTCGACCACGATGCCGTCGCAGTGGAACTCGGTCTCGATGTCGATGAGTTCCTCGGCCAGCAGGGGGTAGGGGGCGGCCCGCAGGCCCGCCGTGGCGGCGTCGGTGGCGAGGCGCCGGGCGTGGTCCGCGTCGCGGAGCACGAAGATGTCCTCCGAGCCGCCGCCGAAGGCCCGCTTGACGACGATCGGCCAGCCGAGCTCGTCCCCGGCGTCCGCCGCGTGGGCGAACGAGTCGAGGCGGCGGAAGTCCGCCACCGGCAGTCCCGCGGCGGCGAGTTCCTGCTTCATGACGAGCTTGTTGGAGAAGGCGTTGGACACCGCGTAGCCGGTGCCGGGCAGCCCGAAGTAGGAGCGGATGTAGCCGCCGGCCTGGATGCTCCACTCGGAGGGCGCCACCACGTGGTCGAAGGGGTTCCTGGCCCGGATGCGCAGCGCGGCGAGCCGGACCTGGGTGAGGTCCTCGATGGTGTCGACCACCTCGACGTCCGTGCCGGGCCCGTAGTGGTGCAGGTACTCCGGCATGGTGATGACCGACAGCCGGATGTCCTCCCGCCGTTGCAGTGCGCGGGCGGCGTTCTCCCGGCTTGAGTTGATCAACAGGACGTTCTTCATCACACGGGCCTTTCCTCGGCCATGGCGAGCGGGGGAGTGACGGGTGCGGGGCGGGACGCGGGGCGGAGCGCGGGGTTGCGGACCGTCCACACGAGCGCCCCGAGCAGTGCGGTGGCCGTGACCGGCAGGAAGATCCGCACCGAGCCGGTGAGGTTCGCCGTGAGGCCGAGCAGCAGAGCGGAGACGGGGACCGCGCCGGTCATGAACGTACGGATCACCGCGTTGACCCGGCCGGCCAGCTCTCGCGGGATCTCGCGCTGCCGGTAGGCCATCGTCGTGGCGTTGACCCCGCCCTCGCCGAGGCACAGCACGCAGAAGCCCGCCACCACCGCGAGCGGGGCGCTGACCAGCAGGACGAGGGAGCCGAGGGCGGCCACCGCGAGCCAGAAGGCGATCCGGTGGTGCCGCCGGCCGGGAGCCGGCACCTTGGGGCTCAGCCAGGCGCCGGCGGCGGCGGCCACCGCCCCGCAGGAGACCGCGGCGCCCAGGGCGGAGGAGGACCAGTGCCACTGGGTGGCGCCGACCGTGAGCAGCGTGGGTTCCAGAGCCCCGGCGCCGAGGTTGTACAGCGCGACCGCGAGGGTCAGCCGCTGCAGGTCGGGCCGGGAGCGGAAGTAGGCGGCGCCCTCGCGCAGCATCGCGCCCAGCGCCGTCCGGGGCCCGGCGGGCTCCGGCGCCGGCATGAACAGCACGGTCAGGGCGGTGAGCAGGAAGGTGGCCGCGTCGATCTCCAGGGCCGGGCCGGGGCCGACGCCGGCGATGACCGCGCCGGCCAGCGCGGGCCCGGCGAACCGTGCCGTCAGCTGGGCGGAGTTGAACCAGCCCGACGCCTGGTCCAGGCGTTCGCGCGGGACCAGGGCGGGGAGCAGGCCGTAGTCGCCCGCCACGTCGGAGACGACCTTGGCCAGGCCCATGACGAACAGCACCGGGAACACCGCCGCGACCGCGTGCACGGCCAGCAGCAGGGGGATCAGGGCCACGCACACGCCCTGGACCACCTCGCCCGCGGCGAACAGCAGGCGCCGGTCGTAGCGGTCGATGGCCGCGCCGAGGAAGGGCGCCGCCAGGTACGGGACGGTCTGGGCCGCGAGGCTCAGGACGGCCGGCAGGGTCGAGTGCGTCGACTCGACCAGGGCCCAGGGAACGGCCAGGTAGAGGAAGGTGTTTCCGGCCGTGGACACCGCGGTGGCCCCGGTCAGCAACCAGAACGATTTCATCGGGATCCTCATCGCAGAGGGAGGTCGGGAAGGGGTCAGAGGAAGTGCCCGCTGGCCAGGTACGGCCGCGGGACCGGCAGGTCGCGCACGGCGACGTAGCCCTCCTGGACGATGTCGAGGCCCGCGGCCAGGCCGACGTCCATCGCCCACTCGTTGACCGCGGTGATCGACGGGACGAACGCGTCGTGCGGGGTCGACGCCAGCGCCTCCCACAGCAGTGACCGGGCGGTGTCCTCGTGGGCGGCGGCCAGCAGCGCCACGTGGCCCCGGTCGTCGACGTACGCGTATCCCGGCCAAGGTCCGGACCGGGACACGAGCAGGCGCAGGGTGGACAGCATGAACGTGTGGTCGGGGCCGTGGCCGGCGCCGCGCAGGCCGGTGTCGAGCCGGTCCATCCAGGGGAGGTCGCGGAGATCGCCCTCGGTGACACCGGCGACCGCGGGAAGCGCGGACCGGTCGACGGTTCCGGTCATCCGCACCTGGGAGTGGAGCGAGAAGCCGGCCAGCCGGTACCGGCGGGTCGCGCCGGGGTGCACGCTGGAGATGAAGATGCCCGGGCGGTCCCCGGCGTGCGCGAGCGCGGCGTCCATCAGACCCCGTCCGACGCCGCGCCCCTGATGACCCGGCAGGACTCCGTACGTCGCCAGGTACCAGAGTCGGTCGCGGTTCTGCGAGATCGCGAAGCCCACGACCTCGCCCGCGTCCACCGCCACCCAGCACCCGTCCGGGTCCACGGTGAGGAAGAAGCCCATCCGGTCGATCCAGAGGGCGGAGGCCGCGGCCGAGCGGGGTTCCGGCTCCGGCTCGACGGCGCGCCTGTTGAGCTGCTCGGCCTCCAGGAACGTCGCCGCCGAGGCGCGCTCCGCCCGGCGGAGGTCGTCCGCCCGCATCCGTCTGATCTGCATGATGAACTCCTCGGATTCCCGATCCCCACGGCGCCGCGGACCCCTACCGGGGCGACCGGCGGCCCGCGAGGGCGACCACGGGACGGCTCGCCGCCCCGACCAGCAGGAAGAGCACGGCGAGCACGAGCCAGCCGGGCCGCCCCCAGGACAGCACCATGACACCCATCACGGTCGGGGCCAGCGCGTCGCCGGTGCCCGCGCCGAGCCGGTAGACACCGGAGTACTGGCCCTGCGCCTCGGCGGAGGCGAGGCCGAAGGAGTACTCCATCGAGGCCGCGGCGTGCCAGAGCTCGCCGACCGTGTACACGGCGGTGGCCGCGACCAGGACCAGGGCCGAGACCCAGGCCGTCGGCCCGTCGGCCGCGGCCATCAGGACCAGCCCGGTGCACAGGGCGCCCCCGGCCCACAGCATCCGCCTGCCCGCGGCCTCGGTGGAGGACACCGACCGGCCGGCGATCACCTGGAGTCCGGCCACCATCGCGGTGTTGAGCAGCAGGACGGCGGAGACGGTCCAGCGCGGCGCGTCCGTGTGGTCCACGATCCACAGCGGAAGTGCGAAGGTCGGCACCGCGTAGTGCATCTCCATGACCCCGTTGATCACCGTCGCGACCAGGAAGGGACGGTTGCGCAGCGCGACCCAGCCGGGCTTCTCCGGGGCGCGGTCCTCGCTCCGCGCGGGGCCCGGCAGCCGGGTGAGCACGAGGGCGCACCCGACGAAGGCCACCGTCCGGCCGACCAGCAGGCTCACGTAGGCCTCGCGCGAGTTGGCCTGGATGGCCGCGCCGGCCACCACCGCGCCCAGGCCGACCGCCAGGTTGGTGACGGCCTGGAGGTAGGCGCGGTACGCGGCGGGCCGCTCGCCGCCGAACTGCCGCACCAGCGGGTCCCGGCTGGTGGGGTTGGCGGAGTGCACCGCGGCGGTCAGGCAGGCCACCGCGATGAACGGCCAGAAGGTGTGGACGAAGAGGTAGCAGGTCATGAAGAACGCGCCGAGCACCATGACGCCGATCTGCGTGCGCCTGGCGCCCCAGCGGTCGGCGACGCGGCCGGCGGCCATCCCCGCGACGAGGCCGACGATGCCGCCGGCGGTGAGGCCGACCGCCACCTGTGCGGTGGGCAGCCCGATCACCCGGGTGAAGTACAGCGCACTGCTCGTCACGAACAGGCCGCTGCCGAAGGTGTTGACCAGGGTCGCGGCCGCGAGGACACGCTGCGGGCCGGGTGCCGGCAGCAGTCTCGCCCACCGGCCCGCCCCGCGACGCTCCGGCCGCTCCGCCGGGCCGGCCGCCGGGCCGGCCCGGTCGACGTTCTCGGTCAGTGCCACAGCCGCTCCCCGAGCTCGTCGTGCGGCCGGGCCGCCCGCTGCCAGGCACGCAGCTCGCGGGGGGTCGCGGGGTGCGGGGCGACCACCAACCGCTCGCCGAACCACCGGCGGACCTCGGCGAAGCGCTGCGTCAGCTGGGCCTCCGAGTCGGCGACGACCAGGATCTGGGCAGCCCGCTGGTCGGTGCCCGCGGCGCCCCCGGTCCAGACCGTCCCGACCGGTGCCTCCACCCGGGCGTACTCGACGCCCGGCAGGGCCATCAGGTCGGCGGCCGAGGGGCGGTCGACCAGGATGCCCGGGCGGCCGGGCAGGTAGGACGCGCCGACCGTGCCCGGCCGGACCTTGACGTTCAGTTCCGGCCGGCGGCCGAGTCCGCACAGCAGCATGGCCTCGCCGAGGTCGACGCCGAACTTCGCCTGGACCTCCTCCTGGATGAGGGCGCCGCCGCGGCGTGCGCCGCACTCGCCGAAGACCAGCCGGCCGGTGGCCGGGTCGTGGAAGAGCTCCATGTGGAAGACGCCGTCGGTGAGGCCGAGCGCCCGCAGGGCGCCGAGCACGACCGGTTCGGCCCGCTCGTACCGCCACCGCTCGGTGTCGGGGTCGATCCGCCGCATCCACAGGGGGACGCCCTCGTCGAGCGCGGTCAGGCACGGGGCGCCGTAGGTGCCGAGCGACCAGAACAGCACCTCGCCGTCGAAGACGACGCCGTCGGCGATCCACTCCTCGCCCCCGATGTACTCCTCCAGGACGAAGGTGCGTTCGGCGGTGCCGGCGGTCCGGTACCGCCGGCTGAGCCCGTGCAGCTGCGCCACGGAGTCGACGACGGCGGTCAGCCGGGTCGAGGCGCCGGCCACCGGTTTGAGGACGGCGCGCGCCCAGGGGAGTTCGGTCACGGCGGTGACGTCGTGGACGTCGTCGATCACCGTCAGCCGGGCGGTGTCGATGCCCGCCCGTGCGACCAGCCGCTTCTGCAGGGACTTGTCCCGGAAGCGGAGCGCGGTGCGTGCGTCGATCGCCCGGCAGCCCAGGTGTTCGGCGATCAGTCCGGCGGTCACCAGCGCGAACTCGTCGGAGGTCACCACCGCGTCGAAGGCGCGGTGCGCGAGCCCGGCCCGGTGCAGGGCGGCGAGGACCGCCTCCGGCGAGGCCTGGTCGTCGACCCGCAGCACGGCCTGCCCGGGTGCCGCGAGAGCGGCGTCGTGTTCCCGCGCGCCCGAGGCGATCACGGCGTCGATGCCGAGGCGCGCGCAGGCGTCCACCACGTAGCGGGCGCTGCCGAGGAGCAGGACCAGGGGGCGGTTGTCGTTTCCCATGGGACTTCCTTCCGTGTGTGCGGCCGTCAGAGCAGCCGGTAGACCTGGTCCTTGAGGCCGTCGACCAGAGCCCGGTCGCGGCGCAGACTGGCCTCGTCCGGGCCGGCCAGGAAGACCCGGAGCGGGCTGGTGAGCAGGTCCTCGGTCGGCCGCAGACGTCGTCCCGGGCCGGAGCGGACGGCGACGCTGTGGACGGCGGGAAGGCCGGTGATCCGGTCCACGACGCCGGTCTCGACGGCGGCGACGACGCCGTCCAGGGCGGTGGGGGACTCGTAGACGGCGGCGGCCCGCACCGGCCGGTACGCGCGGCCGCCGAACCGGCGGGCGAAGTCGGCGGGTCGGGTGTAGGCGTGGGCGACCAGTTCGGCGACGTTCGTGCCGAACACGGTGTCGTAGAAGTCGGCGTTCATCGCGCCGTTGAGGCGGGCGCCGACCTCCACCAGGGTCGGTCCCCGAGGGGTGACGATCACCTCGGCGTGCGAGGGGCCGTGCCGGATGCCCAGGGTGTCGAGGACGGTCCCCACGTAGGCGGTGAGGGCCGGGACGGGGTCGGCGCCGGGGTCGCGGAGCACGCACATGTCGTAGATCGTCCGGCCGCCGTCGACGGGGCGCCGCTCGGACTCCCAGACGCCGGCCAGGTAGCGGCTGCCGTCGGCGCTGACGCAGTCCACGGCGAACTCGGGGCCCGCCAGGAACTCCTGGACCAGGACCTCCGTGTTGCGCTCCGCGAACATCGAGTGGGCGGCGAGCACGCGCCGGGCCGCGCCGGCCACCTCCTCGGGGGTGCGGCAGACGAACACGTGGTCGGACGAGGCGGAGGAGAGGGGTTTGACCACGACGGGGGAGCGTCCGTGCCGTACCGCCCACGCGGCCGCCGCGTCCGGGTCGTCGGTCTTGTACTGGTCGGCGCAGCGGATGCCGGCGGCGCGCAGCGCTTCGATCATCTCGTACTTGTCGCGCCGGGCGGCGGAGAGGGCGGTGCCGTTGGTGGCGAGGCCGAGGCGTTCGCCGAGCGTGTCGGCGAGCGGTACGCCGGGTTCCTGGCCGGCCAGCACGGCGACCGGGTCGAGGTCGCGCAGCCGGGCGAGGACCTGTTCCAGCGCGGCGTCGTCCGGGCAGAGGAGCCACTCCCGGTAGTCCTCGGGGCGCGGCGGGATCATCGCCGGCCTCGGCTCGGCCGTGCTCAGCACGTGCACGCAGGCATGCCCACGCCGGGCGAACGCGGTGACCAGGGACGCGGCGTTGGAGTAGCCGTCCACGATCACAACGGGCCTGGCGGGCAATCGGTCAGCCATCGTCACTCCTTGATCGAGGCCTTGAGGTTGTCACAATCATTGCCTGATGGGCAACCATATTGCCAAATCTTGCCATCGCTTCTAACGTCGAGGGCGACAGCCGACCCTTCGAGACCCACAGGAGACCGGATGCCCGAGAGAACGGGTGGCCCATGTGCCGGCTGATCCTGGCCCACGGCTCGTTCGCCGCGGCGGACATCGCGGCCGCCGCCGTGCAGATGAGCTGCGGAGCCACCGCCGACCACGACAACGCCACCACCGTGCACGCCCACGGCTGGGGAGCGGTGTGGCGCGATCCCGTCGACGGCGGGCTGCGGGTCCACCGTGACGTGCGCCCGGCCGCCGACAGCCTGCTCGCCTCCCCCGTGGCACACGTCCGCACGGACTTCCTGGCCATCCACGTCCGCAACGCGACGCTGCCCGGCAACCGGGGCCTCACGTTCACCCACCCGCTGGAACGGCCCGAGGACGACTGGTACTTCATGCACAACGGGTACCTGCCGACCGTCTACGAGCTGCTCGGCATGAGCGAGTCCGTCTTCGACTCCGCGGAGTACTTCGACTACCTGATCCCGCCGCGGACCGCGGGCCTGGAGCAGGCGAGCGCCCTGGCGAGGCTGCGGGCGATCCCGCCCGGCGGAATGTCCGGCAACGCCATCGCCGTCCATCCCGACCGGGCCCATCTCGTCCACTGGAGCCCGCCCGGGACCCGCACCCCGGTGTTCTTCGCGATGCACCGTCACACCACGGCGGACCGGCTAGTGGTGGCCTCCGAGATCGTCGCGGACCTGGCTCCCGCCGAGCACTGGGATCCACTGCCCGCCGACACCGTGCTCACCTTCCCGTTCACCCGAGAGGGCGCCCGCCCGGGCGCCCGCGAAGCCGCCCGAGAGGGCGCCCGAGAAAGGACCCCGTCATGCCCGCTGCCTGGGAGCGCCTCGTCCACCACCTCGACCGGCCCGCAGACCCGGCGCCCGACGGCCCCGGCATCCTGAAGGGCCTCGTCAACGGCGACCACGCCGTGGTCGTGCTCCGCGGCCTGGTGCCCCGGGAGGAGTTCGACGCGAACGTCCGACGCGTCCTGCCGCTCCTCGGACAGGCCGCCACCACGCAGTACAGCAACGGCAGCCTGACCACCATCGGCCCGTTCCTGGCCAAGCACCTCGCCGCCGTGGACGCCTACTTCGAGGAGGCCGCCGCGGCCGCGCGGCTGACCTCCTCGATCGGCTTCGACCTGGCCGGGCGCACCCGCGCCCGGCTGGCCGAGGTCCTCGGCCTCGACTCCTTCGAGGTGGCGGTGGAGCCGGACGGTCGCCGCTACGCCGAGAAGAACGTCCGCATCTACCCGGACGGCGTCCGCACCCCGCTGCACAACGACAACATGATGCGCGACGCGGCCGGCACCGGCCTGCTCCTGGAGAACCTGCGCCACCACCTGAGCGTCGTGGTGTGCCTCCAGGAGTGCGAGGAGGGCGGCGAGCTGGAGATCCACCGCAAGCGGTGGGCGCCCGAGGACGAGGGCTTCAAGGTCCTCGACGGCCTCGGCTACGACGACGCGGTCACCGGGGGCGCCCCCTCGCACCGCTTCAAGCCGGAGGCCGGTGACGTCTACCTCCTCAACCCCACGCACTACCACTCGATCGAACGGCCACTGGGCACGGCGGACCGGGTCACCATGGGCTTCTTCTTCGGATTCCTCGACGACACCCTGAGCGACGCCATCGCCTGGGTCTGACCCGGCCGGGCCCCTCAGAGCCCCCGAACCGACCGCACCCGGTCAGAGACGAGAGCACCGCACGTGCAGAATCACCATGTCCCGGACGGCGTCCGGACATCCGTCGAGCAGGACGACATCGAGTTGATCCGCTTCCTGTGGGTCGACCACAACTCCGTCACCCGCGGCAAGGCGGTGACCCGCGACGCCCTGGCCTCCCGCATGCGGTCCGGCGTCGGCCTGGCCCGCACCCGGCAGGCGTCGAGCCTGCTGGATCTCGGCCAGCCGGTACCGGGCTTCGACGCGGTGGGCGAGGTCCGGCTGGTTCCGGACCCCGACTCCTTCGTCCGGCTCCCGCACGCCCCGGGGTCGGCGGCCATGCTGTGCGACCTGGTGACCCTGGACGGCGAACCGTGGGCCGCCTGCCCGCGCACCTTCCTCAAGGAGGCGCTCGCAGCGGCGGCCGAGTACGAGGTGCTCGCCGCGTTCGAGCCGGAGTTCACACTGTGCGCCGGGAAGCCGGAACCCGGCAGGCTCGACCTGCTCGACGACAGCCTGTGCTTCGACAACGAGGGCTTCGACGCCGCCGACGAGTACGCCGTGGCCCTCGTTCGCGCGCTGCGCGCCCAGGGTCTGGAAGTGGAGACGTACCACCCCGAGTTCGGCAGCGGCCAGCACGAGATGACCCTGCGGCACGCGCCGGCGGTGCGCGCGGCCGACAACTACGTGTGGCAGCGGGCCATCACCCGGGGGCTGGCGCGCAAGCACGGCCTGTGGGCCACCTTCGCGCCGGTCCCGCACCCGGGGATGCGCGGCAACGGCAACCACGCGCACCTGTCGCTGTGGCGGCGCGGGCCTGCGGGCGAGCCCTCCGAGAACCTGTTCGCCGACCCGTCGGACGAGCTCGGCCTGTCCGCCATGGGGCGTCACTTCGTCGGAGGGCTCCTGGAGCACCTCCCGGCGCTCGTCGCCCTCACCAACGCCAGCGTCAACAGCTACCAGCGGCTCCGGCCCGGTATGTGGTCCGGTGCCTTCGGCGCGTACGGATTCGACAACCGCGAGGCGGCCGTCCGGATCCCCAGCCGGCTGCGAGGCAGCGAGTCGGCCTCGACGAACATCGAGGTCAAGACGTGTGACTCGACGGCTAACCCGTACCTGGCGCTCGGGGCGCTGATCCACGCCGGAATGGACGGCGTGCGCCGTCGGCTCGATCCCGGTGAGCCGCTGACGGAGGACCCGAACGGGCTCTCCGACCGCGAACTGCGCCGCCGCGGGGTCCGGCCGCTGCCGAGGTCGCTGGAGGAGGCCGTGGACGCGCTGGAGCGGGACGAGTTCATGATGTCCGTCCTGGGGCCGGAACGGCGTGCCCTGTACCCGGCCGTCAAGCGCGCCGACGTCCGGGACATGAAGGAGATGGGTGCCGTCGCCGACTTCCACACCCACGCGATCCGCTTCTAGGCCGGGTCCGCGGACCGGACGCACGTCGGCCCCGCCCCCCGGAAGGGGCGGGGCCGACGTGCGTCCGGTCGTCGTGCGGCAGGTCAGCCGGTGAGCTGCGCGCGGCGGGCCAGGACCCGCCGGAACGCCTCGGCGATGTCGTGCATGTCCTGCTCCTCGCCGAGCAGTGCGGCATGGTGGAAGGTGAGGAAGGTGTGGGCGGCGCGTGCGGCCGCCGGCCGGGCGTACTGCCGCGGGTCGAGCCGGTCGAGGTGACCGGGACGGATGTCGAACCTCCGGCGGGACGACGGGTCGTACAGCCGGCTGGCGAAGAGCGGCTGGTAGACGGGGCGCACCGGCAGCCCGAGCTCGGCGGTGAGTGCCTCCGCCACGGCCGCGGACGAGGCGGCGTCGGGCGGGGCTGCGGGCAGTTCGACGGCGTACCCGAAGTAGGTGCGCCGGGTGGTGCCCGGGGACGTCTGCTGCGGGCTCAGGCCCTGCTCGGCCAGCAGCCGGTCGAGCAGGGCCGCGTTGGTCCGGCGGCTGCCGTTCTGCGCGTCGAGGGTCTTCAACTGCGCGATGAGCAGCGCCGACTGGAACTCGGACAGGCAGCGGTTGCTGCCCATCAGCTCGCCGGTCTCCACCAGTTCGGGCGCCCCGGTGCGCGGGGCACGGGCCGCCCGGCAGCGCCCGTCGGCCCGCAGGTGCTCGATGCGCCGGGCGAGCGCCGCGTCGTCGGTGACCGCCGCCCCGCCCTCGCCACTGGTGAGCACCTTGGTGTGGTGCATGCTGAACGTGCCGACGTCGCCGAAGGTGCCGACCTTGCGGCCCAGGTACGTCGCCCCGTGGGCCTGGGCGCTGTCCTCGATCAGTGCCAGTCCGTGCCGGTCCGCCACCGCCCGCAGGCCGGTGAGGTCGGCCACGGCCGAGTACAGGTGCACCACCACGATGGCCTTCGTCGCCGGGGTGACGGCGGCCTCGGCCGACGCCGGGTCCAGGCACAGCGTGTGCGGGTCGACGTCGCAGAACACCGGTACGGCGTTGACACCGGCCACCGTCGAGGCCGAGGCGGCCCAGGAGAGGGCGGGCACGACCACCTCGTCGCCCGCCCCGACGCCGCACGCCTCCAGGGCCGTCATCAGCGCCGCCGTACCGCTGGCGGTGGGGACGCAGTGGCCGACACCGAGGTAGGAAGCGAAGTCCCCGGCGAAGCGCTGCTCGTACGTCGTGGCACCGCCGTACGGGCTGGCGATGGACCACCGGCCCGAGTGCAGTACCTCCAGCAGGGCCGCATCGGCACCCGGGGCCGGCTGCGGCCAGCGCGGCCAGGGCCGCCCGGTGCGCACCGGGCGGCCGCCGTGCACGGCCAGTGCGGCGCCCATCAGAGCAGGCCCCGGACGGTGCCGCCGTCCACGCCCCACACCGAGCCGGTGACGAACGAGGCCGCCGGCGAGGCGAGGAAGGTGATGACCCGGGCGATCTCGTCCGGGCTGCCCATCCTCCCCAGGGGCAGCTGGCGCTTGCTCATCTCGTACTCGACGGCTTCCCTGGCGTTTCGGCCGTGCACGTTCCCTAGGGTGTCGGCGAAGCCGCCCGGCCGGGTCCACAGCGGGGTCCACACCGGGCCCGGGGCGACCGCGTTGACGCGTACGGCCGGTCCATCGGACAGGGCCAGGCTCTTGGTCAGGCTGAGCAGGGCGACCTTGGAGACCTGGTAGTCGGCCGGCCCGGCCTCCGGTTGGCGGGCGAGGTCGGAGGCGTTGGTGACGATGCTGCCGCTGCCGCGCTCCCGCATGCCGGGCAGGACCAGCCGGACGGCCCGCACCGCGCTGAGGAAGTTGGTCTCGAAGGTGTCCAGCCAGTCCTGGTCGGAGAGTTCGTCGAAGGTGCGGGCGCGGCACTGGCCGACGTTGTTCACCAGGACGTCGGTGTGCCCGCCGAAGCCGTCGAGCAGCGTGGTGAACGCCTCCGTGACGCCGGCGGCACTGCCGAGGTCGGCCGTCACCGTCGTCACCTCGGCGCCCGCCGCGGCCAGTTCCCCGGCGAGGCGGGCGAGCCCGTCGGCGTCGCGGTCGACCAGGCCGAGCCGGGCGCCCTCCGCGGCCATCGTGCGCGCCGTGTCGGCCCCGATGCCGCTCGCGGCACCCGTGATGACGGCGGTCCGGCCGTCGAGCCCGAGCCTCACGCGACCCCCACCTCCGTGCTGATCAGCCGCAGGGGCTGCGCCCCGGTGGGGGAGACGGTGAAGGCGAGCCCCGGGGTGAGCGCGACGGACAGACCCGGGCCGCCCGGGTGGCGCACGCCGTCCGCGACGATCGCGCCGGAGCCCTCCAGGACGTGCAGCACGATGCTGCGGTCGGTCGGCACCCGCTCGTCGAGGCGTCCGCCGGCCGGTATGTCGAGGAGCCGGAAGCGCCGCCAGTCGCCGGTGAAGTACCGGGTGAGGTCGACCTCCGCCGAACGGATCCCCGCGCCGGGCTCCAGCCGGTCGGGCACGTGCAGGTGCGCGGGGGGTGCGGCCGGGCCCTCGCCGGGGAAGACCTCGGTCACGAAGAAGTGCATGTCCTCGTCGCCCCGGTTGGCGATGGAGTGGGACGAGCCGATCGGCGTGGTGATCAGGTCCCCGGCCGCGGCCCGGATCTCCACGCCGTCCATGGTGACGACGGCGTGGCCGCGGACGATGTAGTAGATCTCCTCGGTGCGCAGGTGCACGTGCTCGCCGACGGAGGCGCCGGGCTCGACGACCACGTACTCGACGCAGTTCCACTCGCCTTCCAGGTGCATGCCGTTCATCAGCATCTTCCACCGGCAGACGCCCTCGCCGCCGACCTGGCGGTGGGTGACGGCGGGGCCCGAGACGTCGTTGGCGATCGGTCCGAACGGGCGGCGTTCGCCGCGTACCGTGGTGGCCATCAGGCACCCACCAGCGCGGGACGGTTGCCGAGCACGGACTCGATGCCGGTCCGGACGGTCCGCTCGTCGACCTGGGTGATCTGCAGGCCGCCGGGCCGGTGCGGCCGGCCGAGGGCCTCCAGGAGGATCAGGTCGCAGCTGCCGCTGCGGCCGGGTACGTAGCCGCGCTTGTTGTCGAGGCGGACGATGTCGAGCACGGATCGGGTGTCCAGCTCCTGCGGCAGCAGGGTGGGGGCGCCGTTGAGTTCGAGGAGCCGGCGGTGGGCGGCCTCGTCGGCGCGGTCGAGCATGCCGAGCTCGCGGGAGACCCGGGCGGCGGCCAGCATGCCGATGCCGATGGCGAAGCCGTGGCGGAGCCGTCCGCCGGTGAGCAGTTCGGCGGCGTGGCCGACGGTGTGCCCGTACTCCAGGATCAGCGCGTCGCCCTTCTCGTTGGGGTCGTGGCGCATCACGCGGGTCTTGGCGTCCACGCACAGGTCGATGAAGCGGCTCAGCACGTGCGGCGAGTAGCGGGCGTCGGTGCGCAGCAGGCCCGCGACCTCGTCGTAGCGCTCCGGCACGATGCCGAGCACGTTCTTGATCATCTCGCAGAGCGCGGACCGGGTCTCGGCGGCCGGCAGCGAGTCGAGGAAGTCCAGGTGGTTCCAGACGAACACCGGGGCGTGGAAGGTGCCCAGGTGGTTCTTGCCGTAGCTGGAGTTCACCGCCTGCTTGAGGGACAGCACCGAGTCGGACATGCCGAGCAGGGTGGTGGGCATGTGGACCAGCCGGATGCCGCGGAAGACGAGAGCGGCCAGCAGGCCCGCGATGTTGCCGACCGTGCCGCCGCCGAGGGCGACCACCACCGAGCGGCGGGTGATGCCGTCGCGCAGCGCCTCCTCGGCGAGCCGGTCGAGTGCGGTGAGGCGCTTCTGGGTCTCGTCGGCCCGGGCGCTCAGCACCCGGGTGGGGGCGAGCAGGGACAGGTTCATCTCGGTCTCGGCGACCAGCTGCGCCGGCAGCCCGGCATCCGCCACGACGACGAAGCGGTCCGCGTCGAGCTCCGCGAATCGGGTGCGCAGATCACTCCACGCGCTGTGGCCGTGGCGTACGTGGAAGTCGTAGCGGACGTCGCCGAAACGGACCTCGCGGTCGAGGCCGACGGTGTTCTCCGACAGGATGGTCACGTCTTCTCCTTGAAGCGGTCTGGGGCGCTCGGCGGGCGGGAGGGCCCGGAGCGGGCCCGGCCCGGTGACGTCGCGTCGCCGGGCCGGGATGCTCGGGAAAGGGGTTGGGTCACATGCTCGGAGTGCCGCCGGCGCCGAACTCCCGGGTGTTGCCCTGGATCGCGTAGCCGGGCAGGCCGTCCACGCCGACGGTGGTGGGACCCGCGACGGTGACGCGCTCACCACGGCGGTGGTCGGTGTAGTCCTTGACGGCGTAGTGCAGGGTCGCCTGGTTGTCCCAGATGACGAGGTCGCCCTTGCGCCACCGCCAGCGAACCGTGTGCTCCGGGACGGTGGCGTACTCGGTGAGGGCGCGCAGGACGTCCCGGCCGGCCTGCGGGCTGTAGCCGACGACGCGACGGGCGAAGCCGCCGAGCATCAGCGCCTTCTCACCGGTCTCCGGGTGCACGCGCACCGCGGGGTGCTCGGCGGTGAACACGTTCTTCAGGTAACTGTCCTTCACGTCGCCGTCGTAGGTGGCGTCGGTGAAGTCGGAGTCGTTGCTGTGGATCACGCGCAGGCTGTCGGCGAGTGTGCGCAGCCCCTGCGGCAGGTTGCGGTAGGCCAGGGCGGTGTCGGCCCACAGGGTGTCCCCGCCGACCTCCGGGCAGACCACGTTGTGCAGGATCGCGAACGCCGGGGGGTTCTCCATGTACGTGAAGTCCGCGTGCCAGTAGTTGGCCCGGGTGCCCTCGCCCATGGAGTCCATCTCCCGCAGGTGCGGGTAGCCCTCGGGGCCGCCGTAGATCGGGTGGCCGAGGGTCAGGGTCCCCAGGCGGCGGCCGAACGCGACGAGCCGGTCGTAGGCGAGGTCCTGATCGCGCAGGAAGATGACCTTGTGGGTCAGCAGGGCCTGGCGCAGCTCGGCGACCACCGCCTCGGACAGGTCCTCCGCGGCGTTCACGCCGCGGATCTCGGCACCGATGTTGCCGGCCACGCGGGCGATCTCGACACCGGTGTGCTCTCGGGTCAGGGTCTCGGTCACTTCGTCGTCTCCATCTCTTCGACTGGGTCGTGGTGCGGTGGTGCGGTCGGACGGTCAAGCGGACGGGGTGTCATGGGGAGTGGGGGAGTGGGGGTGGTGGTGGGTGCTCAGGCGGTGGGGCCGGCGAGGATCGCGTTCAACAGCTTCGCGGCGCCGTCCTCGTACCGGACCACGTCGGTGGCCGGCAGACCGGTGGCCGCCTCGATGGCGGCGATCTCCTCGCGGGCCTGCTCGTCCGACAGCCCGCGGGTGATGAGCGAGATGCCGACGACCGGGCAGCGGCCCTCGGGCCACACCCAGCTCGCGCCCTCCGCGTGCATCTCGATCGAGCGTTCCAGGGAGGGCAGCGGGAAGTCGGGGAGCAGCTTGATGGTGGGCCGGCTCAGGTCGTGGCACAGGATCAGGGAGTCGGCGCGGCTGCCGTGCATCAGGAACAGCGGTCCGCCGGAGCCCCGCGGGTGGTTGAGCGCGCCCTGCCCCTCGACCAGGACGAGGTCGCTCTCCTCGACGGCGGCGCAGACCTCCTCCTCGATGATCTTGGCGACGTAGTCGACCATGATCGCGTCGATCGAGACGCCCCGGCCGGTGATCATGGTGCCGATCTGGCCGGTGGCCACGAACTTCGGCCCGAGGCCGCGGCGCAGGGCCGCCTTCTCGATCTCCAGCATCGTGGTCATCTTCCCGATGCCGCAGTCGGTGCCGACCGTGAGCACGGTGCGCGAGCCCGGGCGGTGCGTCCTGATCTCGAACACCGGCTTGCCGTCCGGCATGAACTCGACGGTGTAGCGCTCCGTGGGCTCCCGTCGGACGTCCCAGAGCGTCGCGCCGGAGCGCTCGGCCGCCGCGCGGATCTCCTCGTCCTCGCCCAGCATGGTGTGCAGGCCGTTGATCACGTCCAGCCCCCTGCCGACCGCGTCGAGGACCATGGCGCGCCAGCTCGGCGGCAGGATGCCGCCGGTGGGCTCGGCGCCCAGCAGGACCGCGTCGGGCCGCAGGGCCATCGCGGCCTCGACGTCCGCCACGATCGGGATGCCCGCGCCGAGGCCGCCGACCGCCTCGCCGGTGTCGCGGCCGGCGTTGTGGTGGTCGACCACGGCGACGACGCGGTCGGAGCGGTACCGCAGGATGCCCATCAGGGTCTTGGCGGGGCTGGGGGTGATCTCGTCCTCGGCGAGGATCGCGATGCGCTTCAGGTGTTCCATGTCAGTGTCCTTCCTCGGTTCGTACGGGGGTGGTTCGGGCGTGGGCCAGGAGGAGTCCGGCGGCGGCGAGCGTGGCCGCTCCGAGTGCGAGCCAGTACCGGTCGCCCGCGCCGTGGTGGTAGCAGGCCAGGAAGACGGCTCCGCCGGACAGCGATCCGAGGGCCTCGCCGGTGGTCAGCGAGACGCCCTGGAAGTTGGAGGAGGTGATGGGGGAGACGTTGGTGAGGCGGTTGAAGGCGATGCTCACCATCGGGCCGAACAGCATCTCGGCGAAGGCGAACACCGCCACGGCGGCGGCCGCCCCGGCGACCACCGGCAGGCCGACGCCGAGCAGCACGATCCCGGTGCCGAACGCGACCACCGAGAGGGCCAGCAGGGTGAGCGGCGCGGTGCCGGCCCGCAGCCTGCGGTTGGTCAGGAGCGTCACCCCGGACTGGAACAGCACGATGAGGATCGGCGGGCCGCCGAGCAGCACCGCGCGGAGCACCGTGGAGTCGACGGCCAGGGCGACGAAGAGCGCGAACGCGGAGTAGAACTGCCCGTAGGCGAACGCGCCGGCCGCCGTGAGCGCGACCGCCCGCAGACACTGCGGGTCGCGGACCGTACGGATCCGGGCGCGGGCCCCATCGGTGCGCCGCAGCGTGCTCGGCGGTCGCAGCCCGAACGGCAGGCCGACGAGGAGCGTCACGGCGGCGGCCAGGTAGGCGATCGCGACGAACGCGAGCAGCGACCGGTTGTCGCCGCCGACGTAGAGCGCCCCGGCGACGAACGGACCGAGCGAGGCGGCGGCGTTGGTGGCGATCTGCAGGACGCCGTAGACGGTGTTGCGGGCCGGCTCGGCGTCCAGGCTCTCCGCCACCAGGACCCGGACGAGTACACCGTGCACGCTGTTGCCGAATCCGGCCAGGCACAGTGCCGGCAGGACGAGCCAGGGGCGGCCGGTGAAGGCGAGCGCACCGAACCCGGCGCCCGAGCAGACCATGCCGGCCGCCATGGTCACCGCGTACGGCAGTCTCGGCAGCCAGCGGCCGACCGGCAACGAGGACAGGCCCACGCACAGCAGGAACGCGAACATGTGGAACCCGGCGGCCGAGGTGCTGCCTCCGTTGTCCCGGGCCAGCATCACGGCCAGCACCGGCATCAGGGAGAACTTGCCGAACTGGCAGCACAGGTAGTTGAGGCCGAGGGTGCGCCGCAGCGCCGAGCTGCTCAACCCGGCCGTCGTGCGCGGCCGCTGGACGGTCTCAGCCATGGTCGACGGTGTCCGTCCGCCGGTAGCCGACGAGCCGGGAGAGGTCGTTCTCGCGGCTGATCTCCTGGTCGTCACGGGCGCGGTCCGCGGGCTCCGCGGCCGGGCCCGGTGTCACGGTGAAGACCAGCCCCGCCACGCCCGCCGCCGCGTTGGCCGCGGCCTCGGCGGGGGTGGCGCCGGTGGCGATCACGTACGCGGCCCGGTCCCCCGACCAGCGGACCGGCCCGATGTGCCGGCCGGGCTCGTGGAGGATCCGGAGCTCGGTCACGGCCGGATCGGCGACGACCTCGTCCTGCCCGGTCACCGCCACCAGCTCGCCGCAGGGCGCCTCGGCGAACCTGATCGCCGACCCGCGCAGCGCCGGCGGCGGCCCGGGCAGCGGTTCGGCGAGCCCCAGCGCCCAGGCCACACTCAGCGCCTCCATGTCCACCCCGTGGGCGAGGCGCACGAGTTCGTTGATCCGGTCACCGCCCCGACGGCAGTGGCCCTCGACGATCCGGGGGCCGGCGGCGGTCAGCTTCACCTCGACGTGGGACGGCCCGTCGGTCAGGCCGACGGCGTCCAGGAAGTCCCCGACCAGATCGGTCACCGCGGTGACGGCGGCCGCGTCCAGCTCGGCGGGCACGCTGTGTCCGGCCTCCACGAAACCGTCGCCGGTCGACTTGTCGGTGAGCGCCAGCACGACGTGCCGGCCGGCGAAGCTGAACGACTCGACGCTGATCTCGGGTCCGTCGAGGTGCTCCTCCAGCAGGAAGGCGCCGGCCCCGCTGTCGGCGAACCGCCGGGCGATCCCGTCCACCCGGTCCGGCTCGACCAGGACCACCCCGAAGCTGCCGGTCGCCGACACCGGCTTGGCGATGAAGGGGAAGCCGTGCCGGCCGCCGAACGCACGCAGGTCGTCCGCGTCCCGTCCCAGGGCGGCCGCCACCGGACTCACGCCGTGCTCGGCGAGCGCCGTGCGCATGGCCCACTTGTCGGTCACGAGCCGGACCGTCCGGTGGCGCGGACCGCGCAGCCCCAGCCGGTCGTTGAGGGCGGCGAGCGAGAGGAGGGCGTGCTCCTGGATGCTCACCACCGCGTCGAACGGCCGGAACGCGTGCAGATGCACGACGAGGTCGACGAACTCCGGAGCGGTGTAGTCGGCCAGCAGGGTCACGACCGGAGCGGCGGTCTCGTCGGGCCGGACACGGTCGGGACGCTGCGCCCACCACACCTCGGCTCCGAGCGCGAGGGCCGCGTCGACCAGGGTCTGCTGATCGCCCAGGACCAGTACACGAGGCTTCATGGCAAGGACTCTGCCAGAGAGTTGCCACGTGTGGCAATACCCTTAAGTCTGATTGCCAAGATGATGGGAAGTGTGATCCCCTCCAGATGTGCGCCGCATCCCCATCTGCCCCTCCACCGGGGGTATTTGATGAGGTGAAAGCCTGGAAAGATGCTTGGCAAGTGCTTGCCAAGCATGTGCCTGGCTTCTACGCTCGGGGTCTGCTCCGCCTCACCCTCTTCCCGCATCCCCAGGTCCTGGAGAAGAAGAATGACGACGTCCATACAGACCGAGGATCTGAGTCTTGACTTCAACAGGCTCGACCCCGGAGTGCGGAAACAGCTGAGGGCGCTGTGCACCATCGACAACCACCACGCCCCGCTCGCCCTGCTCGGCGACTATCTGCTGGTGGCCGCGTCGATCTACGCGTGCGTCGGCGTCTCCTACTGGCTCTATCCGCTAGCCATCGTGCTCATCGGCTCCACCCAACGAGCCTTCGTCAACCTGCTGCACGAGTCCTCGCACAAGGTCCTCGCCCGCAGCGGACGACTCAACCTCGTCCTCGGCACCGTGTTCTCGGGCTACCTGGTGCTGCACATGTACAACCCCTACCGGAACTCCCACATCGGCTTCCACCACCGGTTCCTCGGCGACCCGGAGAAGGACCCCGACTACCAGTTCCACCAGGAGATCGGCATCTACGACCACCAGGTCTCCGACGCCCGCTTCTTCGCCCGCAACATCGCCTCGGCCCTGCTGGGCCTGCGCACCGCCCAGTACGTCACCTACGTCGTGCGCGACCGCATCCTCTTCAACGAGAACGTCTCGGTGTCGATGCCGATCCGGCAGAGCACCGAGCGGGTCCTGCTGCTCCTGCAGTGGGGAGCGATCGCCGGCGTGTGCGCCTGGCAGGGCTGGCTGCTCCACCTGCTGCTGTTCTGGTTCGTGCCGCTGTTCACCACGGCCGTCGCCATCGGCTGGCTCTCGGAGCTGGCCGAACACTACCCGCTCCCGGAGAGCGAGTCCCGGCAGAAGCTGATGACCCGCAACCGGCACGGCTGGGCCCTCGAACGCTTCCTGCTCGGCCGGCACCACGACAACTACCACCTGGTCCACCACCTCAACACCGGTGTGCCGTTCTGGAACATGAAGCGCGCCCACCACGTCCTGCTCCAGGACCCCGGCTACGCCCGCTGGGACGGCCTGTGGGCCGGCGTCCTCACCCGCTCGCGGGGCCGCGAGAACCAGGAGACGCTGCTCAGCTACGCCTCCAAGTACCGCCGCTGGCGCCGCCTCGGCGGAGACCCCGCGCTGATCGACGACGGCGGCTCCTTCGCCGAGGCCGCCGCGCTCGCCCGCCTCCGGTGACCCGGGCCGGCCCACCGACGAAAGAACCCCCCATGCCCGTGCACCTCAACACCGCCGGCGCCGGCCTGATGCCCGCCGAGGTCGTGGACACCATGAACGCCCACCTCGCGCAGGAGGCCGCCGAGGGCGCGTACGAGACGGAACTGCGCCACGCGGACATCCTGGAGAAGGGCGTCTACGAGGAACTCGCCGCCGTCCTCGACGCACCCGTCGACGACCTGGCCCTCTTCGACAGCGCCACCCGCGCCTGGACCGCCGTCGTGTCCGCCCTGCACCTCACCGACGCCGACCGCGTCTGGATCACCCCGTACGAGTACGCCGGCAACCTCATCCTGTGGACCGAACTGCGCCGGCGCACCGGTCTGCGCATCGAGGTCGTCCCCCTGCTCCCGTCCGGGGACCTCGACCTCGACTGGATGCGCCGCACCATCCGTGAGGACGTGGCCGTCGTCTCCGTCCCGCACGTCCCCTCCGGCTGCGGCATCGTCAACCCGGTGGAGGAGATCGGCCGCATCCTCACCCCGTGGCCCTGCCTGTACCTCGTCGACGCCTGCCAGTCGGTCGGCCAACTCGACGTCTCCGTCCGGCAGATCGGCTGCGACCTGCTCACCGGCGCGGGCCGCAAGTTCCTGTGCGGGCCGCGCGGCACCGGATTCGCCGCCGTCGGACCGCGCCTGCGGGCCGCCGCCGCACCGGTCTTCCACGACCTCCACGCCGCCGACATGACGGCGGCCGACCACTACGAGGTCCACACCGACGGCGCACGGCGCTTCGAGTACGCGGAGCGCTCGGGAGCCGCCGTCCGCGGACTCGACGCGGCGCTGCGCCACCACCGGGCCCGCACGGCCCGGCCCGGGACCGGACACGACGCCCGCGCCGCGGTCCGGGACGCCGTCGCCGCCCTGCCCGGCACCCGGCTGATCGACCCCGGGACGCGGCACGCCTCGATTCTCACCTTCGACTGCGCGCACCTGCCCGCGGCCCGGATCCGCGACGAACTCGCCGCCCACGGCGTCAACGTCTGGGTCGCCCAGGGCAACCACACACCGCTCTACCTGCCAGGACAGGGCGTCGACCACGCAGTGCGCGTCTCACCGCACCACTACACCTCGACGCAGGACACCGAGGTGTTCGCCCGAGCACTACGACACGTGATCCGCTGACGGTCACCCAGGGAGTTCCCATGCCCCACCCTTCCCCCGCCCGACCGATCGACAAGGACGCCGTCCGCGCGCTCGCGTACGAACGCATCGACTGGCGATTCAAAGGACTACCGGTGTCCGCCGCGGGCACCACCGTCGCCGAGCTGGCCGCCCGCCGGCTCAACGTCTTCGACGACGGCTTCCTCGGCCCGATCATGACCATCGACGCCGACGCCCTCGAACACAACGTCGACGTCCTGGCCAAGTGGTGCGCCGAACGCGGCGTCGAGCTCGCCCCGCACGCCAAGACGACCATGGCGCCCCAGCTCTGGGAACGTCAACTGGACGCCGGATCCTGGGGCCTGACCGCCGCCAACACCGCCCAACTCCGCGTCTACCGCGCCTTCGGCATCTCCACCGTCCTCTTCGCCAACGAACTGGTCGACAGTCCGTCGCTGCGCTGGGTCACCGAGGAACTGGACCGCGACCCGACCTTCCGGTTCATCTGCTTCGCCGACTCGCCCGAGGTCGTCGAGCGGATGCACGACGTCCTCACCGCACTGGATCCCGCACCGGCCCGCCCGGTCGAGCTCATCGTCGAGATCGGCCGGACCGGTGGCCGTGCCGGCGCCCGCACCACGGAGGACGCCCTCGCCACCGCCCGCGCCGCCGCCGTGAGCCCCGCACTGCGCCTGGTCGGCGTCGGCGGCTACGAGGGCGTCCTGGTCAACGACCCCTCGCCGTACAGCCTCTGCGTGATCGACGAATTCCTGGACCGGCTCCGCGAGGTCACCACCCTCCTCCACGACGAGAACCTGTTCGAGACCGACACCATCGTGGTCACCGCGGGCGGCAGCTGCTTCTTCGACCAGGTGGCCGACGCCCTCACCCGGCCCTGGAAGCCGGGGATGAACATCCTGCCGGTGCTGCGCAGCGGCTGCTACATCGCCCACGACGACGGCTTCTACCGGTGGATGTCCCCGTTCTCCCGGGACGACGACGCCGAGCGCAGGCTGCGCCCCGCACTGCACGCCTGGGGCCGGGTGACCTCGATGCCCGAACCGGGCCTCGCCCTGGTCACGGCCGGCAAGCGGGACCTGTCGTTCGACGCCTGGCTGCCCGAGCCGCAGGCCGTCCGCCGCGACGACGGGTCGACGCACGAACTGCGCGACTGCGTCGTCAACGCGGTCAACGACCAGCACGCCTTCGTCCGGCTCGCGCCCGGCAACGACGTCCGGATCGGGGACTGGGTCCGCCTCGGCCTCGCGTTCCCGTGCACGGCCTTCGACAAGTGGCAGCTCATCCCGGTGACCCGGGGCGAGACGGTCGTCGACCTCGTCCGCACGTTCTTCTGATGCCCGCCTCCACGGCCCTCGGGACCGGCCGCCGACTGCTCGCGGCGCTGCGCGCGACCCTGTACACCGCCGTGACCGGCCCCGAACGGGCCGGGCCCGCCGACCGCACCGCACCACCGGCACCCTGGCCCGACGGACTCCGACGCCGGGTCAACCAACGGACGCCGTGACCGCACCCCACGAACCGGTCCCGCCCTCCCGCCGCGACCCCCTCGCGAACGGCAGGGCGGGACCACCCGTCGGGGGCGGGATCCGCACAGCGGGTCTCTAGGACAGGGCCTGGCGACGAGCGCTCGGCGGCGCACGACGCGGCGTCGCCGCCGCTGCGGACGCGAAGACGGTGGCGCCGAACGCCATCGCGGCCCAGGCCGCGTGGGCATCCGAGAGGAGGCCGGCGGCGGCGGTTCCCGCCGCGCCGCCGGCGTGCATGAACGCGGTGATCCACGACTGGGTCTCCGCCTGCCCACCGGCCGGTGCCAGGGCGGCGGCGGTGCCGTACAGGGTGGCGAAGGTGGGTGCGAGGCCGACGCCCACCAGGGCGGCGGCCGGGAGGACGACGGTCGGGCCCAGGTGGCTCGCGAAGGCCATCAGGCAGGTCGCGGCGGCGAGCACGGCGAGCGTCACCGCCAGGGTGATCGTGTTCGACAGGCGGTGGGGAAGCCCGCTCATGACCAGTCCGCCCGCGACGCTGCCGACGGCCATCACGCTCAGCAGGACCCCGCCGAGCGCGGCGCTGCCGTGTTCGGCTCCCCACGAGGGGAAGGCCACTTCGATCGCGCGGACGCCGGTGAAGAACAGCAGAGCGCAGGCGAGCACCCGGCGCAGGCCGTGGTGGGAGAGCGGACGCCGCGCCCGCCCGCCTCGCTCCACTGGCCCGGCGGGGGCGGGGAGATGAACGGAGCGGGCGGTCAGCAGCGTCGCCACGGCCGTGAGCACCGCAGCGGTGGCAACGCCCGCCCACGGCGCGATCGCCGTGTGCACCGCGGAGGCCACCAGCGGACCCGCGATGAACCCGACGTCGGTGAGCGTGGCGTCGAAGGACATCATGTTCGGTCGCAGGGCCGGCGGTGCGAGCGAGCGCAGCGTCATGCGGGTGGCGATACCGACGGGCGGCGCGGTGACGGCCGCCGCCAGGGCACCCAGCACGGTGATCGTCAGCGGCCCGTGCCGGTGCTCGTTGCCGATGACGCCGACCAGGCACGCCAGGTACAGCGCCAGGGCGGCGTGCAGGACGGGACGGTAGCCGTGCCGGTCGGCGAGGAATCCGCGCACCGGTGCGGCCAGCCCGCCCGCCGCCGACGCCGCCGACACGATGCCGGCCTCCCCGACCGTCCGGTAGTGGGCGACGGTCAGCAGGAGGGACAGCGAGAAGACGCCGGACTGCAGTTTGGCGACGGCGGCGACCGCGGCGGTGGACGGGAAGCCCGGAAGCGTGGACAGGCTCCGGTAGACGGCCAGCCCTTTCACGCGGCCCTGCCCGGACGCGCCGCACTGGCGGGGGCGAGGACCGCTGTCCTGGTGCGGATGCGGGCCGCGAAGGCGGGGTCCTCGGCCATGAGCCGGCGGTGGACCCGCGCGAGCCGGTGGTGCGGTATCCCGGGCCACATGTGGTGCACGGTGTGGTACCCGTCGGCGTGCGGGTGGAAGAGGAGACGTTGAAGCCGGCCGGTGTTGGTGACCGTGGCGTCGAAGACCGTGGTGCTGTCGGTGTAGACGTGCTCGTCGGCTTCGGAGACGAACCGCAGGGCGGGCAGAACCAGCAGGAGCGCCGTCAGCCAGACCACGCCTGCGGTGATCCCCGTGCGGGTGCCCGCCACCAGGCAGGTGGGGACGGTGACGACGCACACCGACCAGACCGACGGCCCGAGCAGCGCGGTGGCGTCGGAGCGCAACTCCTTGAGCCAGCCGTACTGGTAGCGCGGCAGCCGCACGACGAGCTCGCGGGCGAAGTGCGGCAGCGTGCCGCGGGTGATGTCCTCGATGCGTAGCTCCTCGTAGCGTCGGCGGTCCGGGTCGTCCAGGGCACCGAACCGGCTGTGGTGGCGCAGGTGCGAGTCGCGGTAGGAGCGGAGGCGCTGCCCGACGGGCAGCGCCGCCAGCACGTAGGCGAGCAGGTCGTTGGCGCGGCGGTGGTGGCGGCTCCAGTTGTAATGGGAGCCCTCGTGAACGAGGTTCTCCACGGCTCGTTGCTGCCGCGCGATGCCCGCCAGGGCCACGACGGTCACCGGCGCGGCGATGGCCGGGGGCAGCGCGGTCCAGGCCCGCGCCGCCCCCACGGCAAGGCCGATGGCCACGAGGTGGTCGATCGCGGCGCAGGCGGTGGTGCGCCACAGGCTGGTGCGGTGGGCCGCCTTGATGGCCTCGCGGAGCTGGGCGGGCGCGGTGTAGCCCTTCTTGTACGGCCGGTACGGATCGGCCGACGGGGGAGCCGGGTCGCCCCCGGCCGGTCCGTGCGGGGATGTCAACGGGCCACTCGCTGCAGGAGGGCCAGCAGTTCGGTGCGCTCCGGCCCGTCCTTCTCGAACACACCCTTCAGGAGGGAGGAGGTCATCAGCGAGCCGGTCCTGATGCCCCGCATCGTCATGCACAGGTGCTCGCCGCTTCCGACGACCGCGACGTCGGGCGAGCCGACGGTCTTCTCGATCTCGTCGGCGATGTCGGCGACCAGGCGCTCCTGGAGCTGGAGTCTGTGCGCGTGCTTGTGCGCTATGCGGGCGAACTTGGACAGGCCGAGGATGTCGTTGCGGGCGCGGTAGGCGACGGCGAGGGTGCAGGTGAACGGCAGCAGGTGGTGTTCGCACAGGCTCCACACCTGCATGCCGGAGACGATGACCGTCTGGCCGCTGCTGACGCTCTCGAAGGTGGTGTCGACGGTCCCGGGGTCGTACTGGGTGAACTCGCGCCACCAGCGGGCGTAGCGGCGTGGGGTGTCCCTCAGCCCGTCACGATCGGGGTTCTCGCCGATCTCGGTCAGCAGCTCGCGGGCGAGGTCCTCCAGCGGATCCGCGGCAGCCGGCGCAGGCGCCTTCGCGGACGTGATGTCGGTCATTGAGGTCAGACTCCTCGTTTGTCGTCCCAGATGAGGACATGAAGACGGGTGGAGAGATTCCAGCCCCGGCGGATCGTTTCGGCCGCCAGGTTCCGGAGGTGGGTGTTGACGTCGGCCGCCCGGGTGCCCTCGGGCATGATCCACACGGAGGTCAGGTCGAAGGACGACTGGAGCGCGGAGACCTCGTCCAGGTCCCCCGTGGTGCGGCAGACGAACTTGAACGCGACGTCCTGGGTGTCGTTGAGCTTCTTGATGGCCGCAGGGACGATGCGCCGCTCGTACGGGTCGCGGGAGTGGGCGAGTTTCGGGGAGACGTTGAACCGCACACCCGCGTCCACCACCCGGTCGAGCGGGGCGACGGTGCCGTTGGTCTCGATTTCGACCTGGACGCCCTCGTCCCGGAGAGCGGTGAGGACCGGAAGCAACCCGGCCTGCTGGCTGAGGGGTTCACCGCCGGAGACGACCAGCAGGCGGGTGCGCAGCCGCAGGATCTCCCCGATGACGTCGTCGACATCGCGTGTGGTCAGCTCGACGCGCGGATCGTAGGCGGTGCCGGAGTCGCCGATGCCCTTCCAGTCCCAGGTGTACGGGGTGTCGCACCAGCGGCAGGACAGGTTGCAGCCCCCCAGACGCAGAAAGCTGCAGCGCCGGCCGGCCGACGGCCCTTCTCCCTGGACGGTGGGGCCGAAGATCTCGTTCACGACGAGACGCGGACGCGTCACGGCTCACTCCCCGGCCGCGGGCGCGTAGCGGGCCCACGTCTTCGGCGTCTCGGAGACCCGCACCCCGCTCAGCTCCGGCAGCTCTTCCTTCCAGGTGTCATGGATCCACCTGGCCAGGTTCTCCGCCGACGGATTCCGGTCGAGGATCACGTCGTTGAGGTGACGGTGGTCGAGCGTGACGTCGACCCACCTCTTGAAGGTGGCCAGATCCCCGTAGTCCCGGACGAACCCGGCCTGCGTCAGGTGGTCCGGATGGGCGCTGAGTTCGAGGACGAGAACGTAGTTGTGGCCGTGCAGGCGGGCGCACTGGTGACCTTCGGGAAGACCGTCCAGGCGGTGGCTCGCGGAGAAGTGGAATTCCTTGGTGATCGTCAGCATCGTTCCTGCTCCTTGCTGTAGTCGGTGGGGTCCTCGACCCCGGCGGCGGCGAATTCCTTGCGGCGGTCCTGGCAGGCCGCGCACACGCCGCAGTGCTTCGTACGGCCCTTGAAGCAGCTCCACGTCTCGGTGAAGTCGACGCCCAGCTCCTGCCCGAGGAGAATGACCTCCCTCTTGGGCATGGTGATGAACGGGGCTTCCACCACGAGTGAGGGCGGCGCCAGCCCGGCGGTGGCGATCCGCTCCATCGTGTTGAAGGCGTCGAGGAACGCGGCCGAGCTGTCGGGGGCGGTGGCGTCGTCGCCGGCCACGGCACCGACCGCGACCGCGTCCGCCTTCACCGCGGCGGCGTGGGCGAAGGCGATGGCGAAGAGGATGACGTTGCGGTTGGGGACGACGTTGACGCTGCCGGTCTCGGTGTACGACCGGTCGGGCACGTCGACCTGCCGGTCGGTCAGGGAGTATCCGGGCAGGACGGTGGCGAGGTTGCGCACGTCGACGACGTGGTGGGTGGAGCCCGTGCGGCGGGCGGCGAGGGCCGCGTAGTCGTGTTCGTTGCGGTGGCGTTGGCCGTAGTCGATGGAGAGCAGGTGCAGCTGGTGTCCCTGCCGGCGAAGGTGGTGGGCGAGGACGACCGAGTCGAGTCCGCCGGAGACGACGGCGACGATTCGTTTCATCACGGGTCCTTTCGTGCAGTGGTGATCGTCCGGGGTGAGGGGTCAGTCCTGCGGCTCCGCCAGCGGCGTGCCGCAGACGCGTGCGCTGTTCCCGGCGGCGTCCAGGGCGCCCGTGCAGGCCTCCTCGCTGTCGGCGGTGGCGACGGCGTACCCGTAGCGGCTGCGAGAGGCGTGGCCCCCGGGGGGAAGCCTCAGCGGCGTGCCCGGCGCGACGACGCACTCGACGCGGTGCACGGCGGCGGGCAGAGCGCCGGTGTCGAACTCGACCCGCGTCACCTGCATGTCGTGCGGCGGGTAGAGCATCCGGATCGCGGCGACCGGCGCGACGGGCGCATCCGCGGTCCGGTCCGGTCGGCGTCCGGCGGCCAGGTCGGCCGCGGCGAGCGCGAGGTCGCGGCCGGTCGCGAGGTGAACGAGGTAGGGGATGAGGTCACCACCGAGGCGTGCGTTCACCTCGACGATCTTCGGACCGTCCGCGGTGAGCCGGATCTCGGTGTGCGTGGCGATGTGGTCGAGTCCGAGCGCGGCGTGGGCCGTGGTCAGCAGCCGGAGGATGCCGGGATCGGCCATCAGCTCGTCGCCGGCGCTGACGGTGTGGCCGGTCTCCTCGAACCACGGTGCGAAGCCGATGTGCTTGCGGGCCAGGCCCCACGGGGTGACCTCGCCGCCCCGGCAGACGGAGTCGACGGAGATCTCCGGCCCGCTCAGGTACTCCTCGACCAGCACCCCTCCGCGTGCGTGGCGGGTGTGCTCCCCGAAGGTGGCACGGGCCGCGGTGGCGTAGTGGTCGGCCAGCTCACCCGGCCCACCCGCCCGGGCGACGCCGTTGCTGCCCGCGAGCGAGCGGGGCTTGACCACCACGGGGTACCCGATGTCCGCGGCGGCGTCCTGTGCCTCCGCCAGGCTGGACACGGCTGCGCAGCGCGGCTGCGGGCACCCGGCGGCCTCAAGGCGCTCGCGGCCCAGGGACTTGTCCCGACAGGCGGTCACCGCCTCGGGCGCGGCGGACGGCAGCGACAGCGCCCGGGCGATGTGGGCCGCCGTGACCACGCTCAGCTCGTCGTAGCACAGCACCCCCGTGACGCGGGTGCGGCGGGCCACGGATGTCGCGGCGGCCTCCGCCGCGGCGGCGTCGAGGAGGTCCACCGGGCTGTGACCGGCGAGGTAGCCACGCTCCCAGGAGGGTGCCCTCGGGGACAGCAGCCACAGGCGGTAGTGACGGGAGACCGATCGCAGGATGTACTCCCTGAAGGGCCGGGAGCCGCTTCCGATCAGCAGCAGGGTGTCTCGGGCAGGTTCCACGGTGAGGTTTCCTCCGACGTGTCGCGTGGTGGTACCGGTGTCGGTCAGCGCGTGCTCGCCGCGCGGAGCGTGTCCGTGACGGCCGCGGTGGCATCGGCTGCCGCCCGCACGTCCGCGGTGGTGATGTGCAGGTGCGTGACGAACCGCAGCCGATGGGCCCCAACGGGCATGGCCAGAACGGACTTGTCCGCGAGCGCCTCGGCGAGCCCGGCGGCCGTGATGCCGCTCCGCGCGGTGTCGACGATCACCATGTTGGTGTCGACCGGCCCCTCGACGTCCAACAGGCCCTGGCGGGCCAGCCGTTCGGCGAGCAGCCGTGCCGCGGCGTGGTCGTCCTGGAGCCGGGCGATGTTGTGCCTGAGGGCGAAGAGTGCCGCGGCGGCCAGGTGCCCGCTCTGGTGGAGGGCTCCGCCGTAGGACTTGCGGTAGTACCGTGCCTGGTCCATCAGCTCGGCGTCGCCGGCCAGCACACTCCCGACGGGGGCGCCGAGCCCTTTGGCGAAGCAGACCGAGATCGTGTCCGCCGTCGTCCCGTAACTCTCCAGCGGCGTACGGGAGGCGACGGAGGCGTTGAAGAGCCTGGCGCCGTCCAGATGGACTCTCATGCCCCTGCCGCGAGCGTGCCGGAACAGCGTCTGCAACAGGCCCAGCGGCACCACCCGGCCGGCGCGGTGGTTGACGGTGTTCTCCAAGGCCAGCAGTGCGGGGCGCGCGTACCTCGGGTCGCGCGCCTTGGCGTCGATGGCCCTGTCGATGTCGCCGGGTGTCAGCATCCCCGTGCCGGTGTCCACCGGATGGAGGCAGACGCCCGCGAGATCCGCGCTGGGGGCGCTCTCGTAGGTGTTGACGTGGTACGAGGCGTCCAGGATGACGTCATCACCAGGCCGGGTGTGCAGCCTGAGGGCGATCTGGTTGCTCATGGTGCCCGTCGGCACGAAGACCGCGGCCTGCTTGCCGAGGAGCGCGGCGCAGTGCTCCTCCAGCTCGTTCGTGGCGGCGTCCTCGCCGAAGTTGTCGTCCCCCAGCCGTACGGAGACCATCGCCTGCACCATCTCCGGGCTCGGACGGGTGAGCGTGTCGCTGCGCAGGTCGATCAACGCGGACCGCCCTCGTCCGGCCGGATGACCAGCCGGACCGTGTCCCGGACCTGCTGCAACAGCTCGATGACGCCCGCGGGGGTGGCGGCCGCCACCCAGACGCCGACGGGGATGTTCCTCGTGCTGTCGGTGACCGGCACATGGTCGCCCGGCCGGTAGACGGACAGCACCTTGTCCACCCCGGGCATGCGGCGCACGGCCTCCAGCCCTTCGATGCGGGTGAGGGTTCCCGCCGGGCCGTCGTTGCGGATGGCGCTGGCCCCGCAGAACCTGCGGAAGGCGACCGGGGTGGCCACACAGGCCGGCTGCTTGCCGAGATAGCAGTCCAGGGCCTGCTCGAACGGGTCCAGGTCGCTGTGGTTCAGCCACTGGTCGGTCATCGGCCCGCCGGGCAGCCGGGTACCGATCTCCATCAGATGGACCCCGTCCGGCGCGGCCTTGACCTCGGTGTGCGTGGGGCCGAGACGGATGTCGAACGCCTCCAGCACCCGCAGCACGTAGGAGGTGACCTTCTCCCAGTCCGGATCGTCCGGTGAGATCTGGGCGGACTCCCAGTAGGGGAAGTCGTAGTCCTGCGGGCCGGGCTGCCGGTACTCCCACACGTCCACCACCCGGTGCCGCCCGCCGTGGCTGAAGCAGTTCACGGCGAACTCCCGGCCCCGGACGTACTGTTCGACCAGCCACTGCGTCACCGTGCTGCCGAACAGATCCCGCTGGTGCAGCCCGGACCGCCGGAGCCCGGCCGCCGCCTCCGGCGAGGGGACCAGCCGTGTTCCGTGGGAGCCGCCGCCGGTGGTGTGCTTGCAGATCGCCGGGAAGCCGACGGACGCCGCAGCCGCGGGGATCCGCTCCGGGTCCGCGACCACCTCGAATCGCGGGATGCGCAGCCCGTGCTTCTCGGCGTGGCGGCGCATCGCGGCCTTGTCCCGCCGCGGGAGCGCGAGTTCGCTCCCGTTGCCCGGCACGCCCAGCAGGTCGGCGAGCAGGTCCGCGAGACGCACCGCCGAGTCCATCGCCGGGACCACCGCCACGACCTCGACGCCGAGCGATGTCACTTCGTCGAATATCCGGTGGTGATCGGAGCCGTAGACACTGGCCGCGTCCCCGTCCGCGTGGTCGGGCCAGCGTTCGGCGATGACGTCCTGCGCCACCGTGTACACCGACACGACCGCCATGCCTCTCTTCAGCACCTCCGGCTTGTACTGTGCGCCGGTGCGAACCGGATCCAGAAGCAGGACTGCTCTTTCACGGGGCCGCTGAAGCGGCATACGTGTACCTCCGCAGGAATGGGCAATTCCGAAACACCTCGACATCCACCAGGGGGGATCGGGTGCTACGACGACGACCTGGCCGACCCTGACAAGCCCGCCGCGGCTGCGGCGTTCGTCGGGCGACCGTGCACTGGATGACCTGCGCCTCCGCCGTCAGGCGACGGTGCAGCAACGCGCTTTCAAGGTACGACCGCCGTACTTTCGCGTCGTGAGTAAGGACTACTCACATCCGGTCGGTGCCGGTCCTGGTCGAGCACGCCACGCTCCACGCACGGGGCGGGAAATGACGGGGGAAAGGCCCTCCGCGCAGAGGCGCGGCGCCTCGCCCGCACATTCCGCCGGGCCGCCTTCCGGCCTCCGTGTACGGGCAATCCATGGACATGTCGTCAATCTCGGATCTACAGTCCAGAAATGGGGACCGAAGGGGAGGGCGCCGACCCTCGTACGACGATGTGGGCTCCGGCCTGCCAGGCCGTCGCACTGCTGCTCGGCCCGTGCGCCGAGGTCGTCCTGCACGACCCGGATGCGGATCGGATCCTGGCGATCTGGAACCCGATGAGCGCCCGCGGGCCGGGGGACCGGTCGCTGCCCGGCGAACTGGACGCCCTCGATCCGCCGGCCCGGGACGTGTCCGGACCGTACGAGAGGCCGCGCGCGGACGGCCGGCGGCTGGCATCGGTCAGCGCCGTGCTGCGCGATCGGGACGGCAGGCCCAGCGCCGTCCTGTGCGTCAATCTCGACCGCACGCCCCTGGAGCGGGCCGCGGCCGCACTGTCCGCATTCGGCGCCCCGACCGTGTCACGCCCCGAGCCGCTGTTCGAGCAGGATTGCGGCGAGCGCGTGCGACATGTCGTCGGCGCCTACGTGCGCGAATGCGGCCGCCCGGTCGAACGGCTCAGCCGGTCCGACCGCGCGGCGGTCCTCGCCCGACTGGACGAGGCCGAGGTCTTCGCGGTGCGCCGCGCCGCGCCCGTCGTCGCCCGTGCCCTGGGGGTCTCCCGGTCCACCCTGTACGGCCAGCTGGCCGAACTCAGAGCCGCCGGTGCGAAGGACCCCACCGCATGACCCGGCCGGCCTGACCTCAGCGGTGAACTCCTGTTCTCCGGGCGGGAGTTCACCGCAAGCCGCCAGCTGGCCGCCGCCGAGTCGCAGCGCATGCCCCTGGGCGCGCCCCGCCCCCGGCCGGCGCCCGGGATCGCGCCGTCCCGAGGACGCCTCGTCGGCCGCACCGGGAGCTCCGGTGCCCCGCGTGCATCGCACCCTGCGGCCCGGATGCGGCCGGTGGGTGGGTCAGCGGTACTCGCAGAGGTAGGCGGTCTCGCCGTCGACCTTGAGGTGGAACGTGCTGTCACCCGGGACGTCGAACCGTGCCCCGGCGGCGAAGGTCTCCCAGCCGTCGGCGTCGGGCAGCCTGACGGTCAGGGCTCCGCTGATCACGTGCATGGTCTCCGGGCGGGCGGTGTCGAACCGGTACTCCCCGGGAGCCATCACACCGATGGTCGCCGGCCCGTGCTCCTGCCGGAAGGCGATCGACTTGACCGTGCCGTCGAAGTATTCGTTGACCGTGAACACGGGGATCCCCCTCGGGGAACGGGCGGGACGAGCGGGCTGCTCGCCGCGTGCTGGGTGTGGGCAGGGAGAAGTTACCGGTGGCGCTGTCGGAGCCGTGATCCGTCTCGCTCCGTGAACGCGTCCAGGGCCACCGCGTACGTCCGCGGTCGGCGAGGGCCGGGCCGCAGGCCGCGGGGACGCCGGTCGGCCGGGCACAGGAGACCGCGCGACGGGGTGGGTACGGGCCGGGCGTGGGTGTCCCACCAGTGCCAGGCATGCGGTCTCGACCTCGTCCCACAGGGACCGAGGCCCGGCCCGGACGACCTCGCCGGGAGCGCATGCGCAGGAACACGTCCCCGCCGCGCCCCCCGGGGCGACCGCGCCGCCCGCGGGAGGGCGACCGGGAGCGCGAGGCGCCCGGGCCTGCTACCGGCGGGAGGCGCGGACCGCGCCGACGGAGGCCGTGATCAGGACGGACAGCAGGAGGAGCGTCACCGCCGGCCACAGCGGATCGCTGCCGACGGTCGCGTCGATGAGCGCGCGGAGACCGGCGCTGATGAAGTGCATGCGCGCACCGTAGCGGCACTCGCCGCCGGGTCGAGCACCGGACGACAAGGCCCGCCACCAGGCCGGATCCGACCGGGCCCGCGGCCGGCCGGTGCGTCCCGCGGTTCGTCATGAGCGGTGCCCGGACGGGGTCGTGGCGGGCCCGGACGGGCGAGGTCGGCCCGACTCCCCCGGAAGCCGGTCGATAACACATTGGTGACGGTGCGGGACGGTGGCGCCGTACGGCTCTCCCTTATAGGGGACCGGTGCACGCGGACCGCCGCGTGCGCGAACGCACCCGAGGGGGAGCATTGAGTGAGCCCGGAGCGTCCTGGCAGTCCTTCAGACACCGCGGTGAGGCACCGCGGTCGGTTGGTCAGAGGCCTGCCCCGCTGCCGGGGGGTGGGGCCGGTCCGCGCCTCGCCGTGGTGACGCGGTCCGTCGCGTCCCCCGATCGGTACACCCCCGCCGCGGCGCCCGGAGGCCGGGCGGCCGGAGGGGAGGCGGCCGCGCCCGCGGCGGCGCACCGGTCGGGGCCCGGTCCCGCCGGGGAGGTCCTGGCGTCGTTGCCCGAGGCGTGTCGGCTGGAGATCCTGCGGGGCGTCGCGCAGGCCGCCCGTCGGGGGCAGCTCCCGCCCTCCGGCGTGGCCGAGGCGCGGGCCGACGGGGAGGACTCCGAAGCGGCTCGGCAGGCCCGGGTCCTCGACATCGTCGGCAGGACGTGCAAATACGCGGCCGCCCTGCGCGCCTCCGCCTCCCCCGACGGCGCACCGGAGGGGCGGCCACGCGGATCCGAACCGTCCGCACCCGTGGGCGCCTCCTGCTCCTGCGAGGCCCCGCCTCCGGTCGCTCGTGCCGGGCGGTCGGCCCCGCAGGGCGCTCCGGGTTCCGCCGGTCGGCACAACCCTCGCCGCGCCATGTGGTGGACGTTGACGATGTCGGCCGCCGTCGTCGCCGGCGCAGCGGGCCTGCACCTTCACGGCTCGGCGGACGGCGCGCCCCGGCCGCAGGGCACCTCCGTTCCCGACGCCGCCCCGGACGCCGCTCCCGACACCGTTCCTGAGTCCGTTCCTGAGGCGCTTCCCGACGCCGTTCCCGGGGCGACGACGCAGTCGCCCACGGCGACCGACGCGGCCACGCCGGACCCGGGTCCGCTCCAGGCCGCGGGCGCTGCCCGGCCGGTCTCCGCGGACACGCCGATTCCGCCGTCCGCCGGTCAGGCGCTCGTCACGGAGGGGCCGTCGACGACCGTGGGGCCGGTGTCGCCGTGGACCGGATCGCCAGCGGTACCCGACGACGCACGGTCCGGATCCGAGGACGGTCCGGCGAGGGGCGGAGCCTGGCGCCCGCGGAGGCTCGCCGACCCGCGGCCGCAGCCTCCGAGGCCGCGGCACGGGCGGCCGAGCGGCACCGGGTCCGGCAGTCCCACCGCCCCGCCGGTGGTGGTGTCGCCGTCGCCGAGTCCCACCGCGCCGCCGCCGGTGGTCCCGCCGTCGCCGTTGCCGAGTCCCACCGCGCCGCCACCGGTGGTCCCGCCGTCGCCATCGCCAGCGCCATCGCCATGGCCATCGCCGTCGCCGCGCCCCTCCGACACGTACGCGCAGCCTGCACCGGATCCGTCGGCCGCGCCGACCGCGCCGACCGGGTGGTCCTCGGCCGACAGCCCTGCGGCGACGGGGGCCGCTGACCCGGAGGTCCAGGAGGTGTGAGGTCGGAGCGCTGCGATCGGTGCGCGTGAACGGGGAACGCCCCGCCCCCGGCCGCGGTGACCCCGCGGCCGGGGGCACCGAGGACGCCTCGGAACGGAACGGCCCGCCCTGCCACTCCGGACGACCCGGCCCCGGCCCCGGCCCCGGCCCCGGCGCCGGCCCCGGCCCCGGCCCGGGCTGTCGGGCCGTCGGGCCGGCTGCCGGACGGCACGGATGCCGACCGCGGCCGGCGGCGTGGGCCGGCTGGCGGCCGACACCGGGAGCCGGTCAGTTCGGGATGGGCCACGTCCGGAGGAGTTTACGGGCGGCTCCGCTGTTTCCGAGCTGGTAGACGGCGACGGCGGCAGGGCGGACGGTGAATACGTCGAACGGTTCGGCCTCGATGGTCCCGAGGTCGTCGAGGGTGGCGAAGCCGACGGTGATGTGGGCGGTGTACCGGTCGGGCCCGATCTGGGCCGGAACGTAGCCGTCGACCCAGTCGAGGGTGCTCCGGCTGATGCTCTCCCCGGGGTCGGTGACGAACGCGGCGGCCGTGCCGCCGGACTCGGTGAACGGGGAGATCGCGGCCAGCAGCGCGGCCTGGAAGTCGAGGACCTGCGGGTCGGGCCGCAGGAGAATGACCGCGAGGCCCTGGCCGGGCACGCCCCAGTCGGCGTGCTTGACGGCGACGGCCCGGTAGGAGAGGGCACCGGTGTCGGTCGCGGCCAGCGTCCGGCGGACGGCGTCGTACGTGTCGTCGAGGTCGGCCGTCCGGACGTAGCGCTGGAGGGTGGTGATGTGCGGCTGGTGGGAGGCGTCGAGGGCGAAGCCGTCCGGGACGCTCTCGCGCATCCGGGCGTTCCAGGTGTGGGCGTGCCGCAGGGTCGTCCCGTCCGGGTTGACGAGCACGTCGACGGCGGTCAGGTCACGGACGGCGGTCAGGTCGCTCAACGGGTCCTCCTGGTCAGAACACGGTCGCCCAGTCGTCCTTCATGCTCACGACGGCCCAGCCGAACCGCTCGGCCGCGGCGAGCGAGGCTTCGGCGCCCTTGGTGTAGGCGTACTCGCGCCGGTCGTCGTCGTGACGGACGAGCAGCGCGAACGCGGCGCTGCGCAGCATCTCGATGTCGACGTCGGCGTTGCCGCCCGCGAAGGCCGGCAGCCGGCCGGTGTGGGCGAAGATGTGCTCCGGCTTGCCGGGCCCCAGATCCAGGCTGCCCAGGAGCTCGTGCGAGCGGACGATCCTGCCATCGGTGTAGGTGTAGGCGGCCGCCGAGCCGATGACGTTCTCCTTCAGGATCCCCCAGGTGTCCTCGGCGAAGGCACGCATGAAGTCGCGGCCGCCCCCCGAGCACACGAAAACCCGGAACCCGTTCGCCCGCAGGAGGTCGAACAGCTCCAGCATCGGCCGGTAGACCAGCTCCACGTACGGGACACCGAACCGCTGGTCCCGCACCGTCCTGGTCCACTCCCGCACCCGCGCGTCGAACTCCCCGGGCGTCGTCCCCGCCCACGACCGGGCGAACGCCTCCAGCAGGCTCGCCACCGCCTCGGGGTCCTGTGTCGCCAGACCCTCGAAGAACCCCTGGTCCCGCTCCACGAGCGCCTTGTACGGTTGCCGTGACGCCAGCGACGGGTCGGCCTTCACCTCCTCCTCCCAGGCACGGAACACGAAGTCGAACTGCGGCGGCAGCGGCTGCTCCACCCACAGCGTGCCGTCGTTGTCGAACGCGGCGATCCGGTCGGCCGGCTCCACGAACCCCGTCCCCGGCGTCGTCGCCCGGTCCACGTACTCCAGGACCGCCCGCCTGGCCGGACCCTCGTTCCAGCTCGCCAACACCTGGCCGGTCACGGGTCACTCCTCGGCTCGGCAGTCGCGTCGCCTCCGAACGGCGACTCAAGGACGTTCATGAGGCCATGGTCACCCCGGACCCCTGCCGGCGCCGCTCGGACGGGTGCCGGACCCCACCCGCCGCGTGTGTCCACCCGGGGCTCGTTCCGGAGGTCAGCCGGCCCGCTGCCACCAGTGCCGGGTCCGGGGGTCCGTCTCGTGGGGCGCGCCGGCCCGCTTGCGGGCTGTCAGCGCGGTGGCTCCGCCGGCGAGGCCGGCCGGGGCGGGATCGGGCCGGCTGTCGGAGCTCCCGGTCGTGTCGGTGCTGTCGGCCCACGGCGTCGGGGCCGGTACGGCGGCCGGTACGAGGGTGGGTACGGGCGCGGGGGCCGGTGTGGGCGCGGCCCCGGCGGCGGCGAGGCGTGCGGCCTGGAGCTCGACCTTGCGGTGGCGGGCGCGGGCCGCGCCGCGCCAGACCATGGCGACGCCCGTGAGGAAGATCAGCATGAGCGCGGCGCCCGCGAGGAAGGCCTTCGGCACCGTGTAGGAGCCGATGTCGGAGCCGAGGACGCTGATCTGCGTGGTCGGACCGTTGTCGAGGTTGTCGGCGATCAACAGGCCGGTGAAGGTGCCGCTGAGCGCGAGAAGGACCAGACCGAGGAAGATCATGGTGGCCTCCCGACCGAGGGGATCGTCCCTTCTTCGCCTACCCGGTCGCAGAGCGTCGACTCTCCGCACGGCCCACGAGTGCGACGATCGAGCCCGAGGCCCGGCCGGGGTCGACCGTCGATGCCGGTGCCGTGGTCAGCCGATCCGGGCGGCCGGGTCCTTGGCGCTTGTTGCGCTTTCCGCTCACGCACGGTGGGCGGGGGTGACTAGAGTCGGGGGTATCGCCCGCGCAACCGGAGGTCCCGCACCATGGCCGGAATGGCTGATCAGCGTCTCTTCTCCTACGGCACACTCCAGTTGGAGCAGGTGCAGCTCAGCAGCTTCGGCCGCCTGCTGGACGGACAACCCGACGCGCTGCCCGGGTTCCGACTCACGATGATCGAGATCACGGACCCCGAAGTGATCGCGGCCAGCGGCACCGACCAGCACCCCCTGGTGCTGGCATCGAGCGAGCCGGGCGACGCCGTCGACGGCACGGTCTTCTCGATCACCGACGCGGAACTCGCCGCCGCGGACGACTACGAGGTCGACGACTACGCCCGCCGCGAGGTGCTGCTCGCCTCGGGTACCAAGGCCTGGGTCTACCTCTCCGCCGCGCACAGCCCCACCGGGAGCTGACACCCGTGCCGCCGGCCGTGCGAGGCGGCCGGCGCCCCCAGGTGCCTGGGGGCGGTTCGCGCGGTGCTCGTCAGGATCCGGACGGACCGGTTTCCGGTGGCTCCTGGCCGAGCCTGCGCAGCGTGTCCAGGGCGGTCCGGGGGTAGGGGCCCGTGCAGCCGGGGCAGGCGGCGGACGCGGCCGGGTCGTTGAGCCAGTAACCGTCGACGATGGCGCGTACCGCCCGGGCGGCCCGGTCGATCTGTGCGGCTCCGACGGCTCTGCCCGAAGGATTGGTGCTCAGGCCGGCGATCACCTTGATCCGGGGATTGGCCCGACGGGCCTGGGCGGTGGCCGCCGTCACGAAGGAGGCGAACAGCGCCGGGTTGTCCTCCGCGCCCTGGGCCTGGAGGTCCAGCACATCGGCGTGGCGGGCGATGTCGCCGGCCAGCCCGAGGCTCAGGAAGGTGTCGAAGGCGCCTGCGCCCGTGCCCGGGCGGAGCGCGTCGACGAGGTTGGTGGCGGGTGCGGCGATGAACAGCAGGTGGTGACGGTGGACCAGGTCCGCGGCCATCCGGTCGTAGCGGACCGGGTCGGTCTGCTCCGCGGCCGGGGTCTGGGGCCAGTGTTCGTTGTCGTAGAGCACCGCTTTGATCCGAGGGTCCAGCCGGTTGCCGCGCAGGGCCGCCTCAAGCGCGGCGTAGCTGTCGAAACTGGCGGTCGGTGTGCTGTGCCAGCCGTCCGGGACGGCCCAGTCGCCGTCACCGGTGAGCACGTAGGCGTCCGGCGTGTCGAAGGACCGGGCGGTGGTCCGGCCGGTGGGGTCGGTGGCGAGCAGCCGCCCCAGGGTCCGGCCGCTGACGATCCAGGAGACGGCCGCCGTGGTGGTGGCGCTCGGCGCGGGGGAGGGGGACGGCTGCGGGCGGTCCGGCGCGCCCGTTCGGGCCGTGACCACGAGACACCCTGCCAGCACCGCCGCGGCCACGCCGAGCAGGGCCGCCGCCTGCGCACGGGAGCGCCTCACCGGGCCGGCCCGGTGGGGTGGGCGCGGAGCGCGCCGGGACGCGGGGACGTGCGCAGGCCGGCCGGCAGTCGCACCGGACGGACCCCGCACGCCAGCATCGACTCCAGCTGGAAGAACCGTTTCAGGAAGGCGAACACCGGCCACAGCGGCGCCCACAGGAGCAGCCGCGCTCTGCGGTAGTACAGGACGATGCAGATCCGCGGCACCAGGGCCGGCAGCTGCGCCAGCACGAAGACGACGGCGAAACGGGCCAGGTTGTGCCGGGGCAGCGGTTGCAGGGTGCAGTGGAGCACGGTCAGCACCAGGACGAAGAAGTGGATCGGTGAGAGCAGCCTGCCGCCGGCGGCCCTCGGCAGCTGGAACCAGAACCGGGGTCCTGGCGCGCCCCGGCCGAACGGTGTGAAGCGGGCGAAGTTCATCAGGTTGCCCAGTCCCCAGCGGAATCGCTGGACCCGCAGTTGACCGAGTTTCACCGGCACGTCCTCGTAGGAGACCGTGTGCGGGTCCATCACCACCCGCCAGCCCGACCGCGCGAGCGCGCAGGTGAATTCGGCGTCCTCGCCGAACATGCCGTCGACGAAGCCGCCGAGCTCCACGGCCGCCGCGCGCCGGAAGCCGCAGAAGGTGCCGGGCACGCACGGCACGGCGTCCACGGTGGTCAGTGCGGCCAGGCTGAAGCCGTAGGTGAACAGTTGCTCCACGGCCCGCATCCGGTCGATCCAGGTGGTGTACGGCTCCTTGGGCAGGGTGAGGGCCCCGAGCACCCCGACCCGCGGGTCGGCGAGGAAGCGCGGGACCGACCGGACGAAGGCGTCGGGGTCGAGTGCGCAGTCGGCGTCGACGCGGTAGACGAATTCGGCCGTGCAGCGTTCCAGCGCGAGGTTCAGTGCCCTGGCCTTGCCCGCGTGGGGGCCCTGGATCACCTCGCCGGTGGCGCTGGTGAAGGCCGCGACGGCCGCCTCGGCCAGCGCCCGGGTGTCGTCGAGGGAGCCGTCGTCGCACAGGACGACGTGCACCGGCCCGCCGTACGCCGCCGCGGCCCGGTCGATCGAGCGCAGCAGGCGTTCGATCACCGAGGCCTCGTTGTAGGCGGGCACGATCACCCCGACGGGCGGGCGGTCGTCGACGGGCGGGGACGGCCGGCGCGGGCCGGCGAGGCCGACGAGCGCGAGCAGGATCAGCATCACGTCGAAGACGGAGAAGCGGAGGCTGACCAGGACGAGGAACTCCGCCAGCGGATGGCCGGTGACCTGGTGCAACAGGGCCAGTGCCGCGGCGCCGACCAGTGCGAGCGCGGCGAGCAGACAGAGCGTCAGGACGGCACTGTCCGGCCAGTCGCGGCGTCGCCGTGAGGCCAGCGGGGTCGGACGGGGCAGCCGGAAGGTGGTGAAGGCGAGCCGGTAGAGCAGCAGGTAGCCGAGCGTGGACTGGAGGACGAGGGCGACCAGGGGGACCGGGCCGAGCGGCAGCCCGGCCGCCGTCGCGACGAGCGCGGCCCAGCACTCGGCGAGGACGGACATCCCGACGAACACCGGAGCGTGCGCCAGGATCATCAGCCGACGGCCCGGGGTGGCCGGAAGGACCACCGCGACGGTGATCAGGTAGCCGACCACGGCGGCCGGTACGAGCGGCGGGAGGCTGTGCGCGTACACGGCGGCCAGGTGGGGATCGCCGTCCGCGGCCGACAGGGTGTCGGCGACCAGCGAGCGGTACGCCTGGTCGAGCCGTGGGTGACGGACGGCGACGATCACCGTGCTGACGGCGGCGGCGACCGACAGGAAGGCCAGCGCGCGCGGCAGTGACGGGCGGCGGAAGGGCGGCAGCCGGACCACCCGGCCGGATCCGCGGTCGGAGTCGTCGAAGCGCCGGGCCAGCGGCCAGCGGACCGCCAGGAGGAGCAGGAGGATGTCGGCGGCGAGCAGCGCGACGACGGCCGGGTGCAGCACCGCTCAGTCCTCCGCCCCGACTCCTGTACCGCGACGGCCTGTACCGCGACGGCCTTTTCCGTGGTGGTCCGGCCTGTGACGGCCCGTACGGGCTGGCCGAGGTGGGTGTTCGCGCACGATCCCGGTCGCACCCACCTCCGCCGGCCCGGCACCCGCCTCGCAGGCGAACGCACGCGGAATTCCTGATTCCATGGCCCAGTCCTTTCCTGGCGTGAACCGGGACTCAGGTATACACGATCTCTTCACATGGCGTCAGAGGTCGCGTGGGAGATTTTGTGGACTCATTACGAAGCGGTCCGGCAGGGAATCCGGCCCGCGCGGAAGGCGTGCAGGATCCGTCCAGGCGTGTTGAACCCGCAGCGGAGGGCCGTGGACGGCCCCGGCCGTCCGCCGTGCCGAGCCGTCGTCACCTGCGGTCCAGGATTTCGCGTCCGGTCTGAATGGCGGCACTGACCTGCAGAGACGCGTCCGCCGGTCTGCTCCGGTGCGTCAGGGTCGCCGTTGACTTGTACTGGACATGTCGCATCGACTGTGGCATGGTCGTCCAGCATCCGGCAGCCACCTCCCCATGGCCTGCCGCTTTACGGTCGCACTCGGCTGCGCCGCGTCACACCTTCAGGAAGTCCTCCGGTATTTCCGGCCTCCCTCGGCGCCCCGGGTGCCGGACCGCCCCGCCACTACTTCGGGCACTTCCTTGCTCTGCGTTCACGCGAGACATTTCCGCACGGCAATGCCTGTTATTCGATTTCCGCGCGTAAGGGAGTAGCCTCATGCATGTCCTGATTCTGGGCGGCGACGGATTCTGCGGTTGGCCGACCGCCCTCCACCTCTCCGACCGTGGCCACGAGGTGACCATCGTCGACAACCTCAGCCGCCGTGCCATCGACATCGAGCTGGAAGCCGAGTCGGTCACGCCCATCCGGCCCATCGGGGAGCGCCTGCGGGTCTGGCGCGAGGTGTCGGGCCGCGACATCGGCTTCGTCCGGCTGGACCTCGCCACCGAGTACGAGCGGCTGGCCGCCCTGCTCACCGACCTGCGCCCCGACGCCGTCGTGCACTTCGCCGAACAGCGCGCCGCGCCGTACTCGATGCGCTCGGTCCCCGCCAAGCGCTACACCGTCGACAACAACGTCCGCGCCACCCACAACCTGCTGGTCGCCCTGGTCGCGAGCGGCACCGACGCGGCCCTGGTGCACCTGGGCACCATGGGCGTCTACGGCTACGGCTGGTCCGGATCCGCCCCCATCCCGGAGGGCTACCTGACCGTCAAGGTCCCCACCCCGGACGGCGACCTGGAACGCCGGATCCTGCACCCGGCGCACCCCGGCTCCGTCTACCACCTGACCAAGACCCTCGACCAGCTGATGTTCTCGTTCTACGCGGCCAACGACGGCCTGCGCATCACCGACCTGCACCAGGGCATCGTCTGGGGCACCCAGACCGCCCAGACCGTCCGCGACGAACGCCTCGTCAACCGCTTCGACTACGACGGCGACTACGGCACCGTGCTCAACCGCTTCCTCGCCCAGGCGGCGGTCGGCCACCCGCTCACCGTCCACGGCACCGGCGGCCAGACCCGCGCGTTCATCCACCTCCAGGACACCGTGCGATGTATCGAGATCGCGCTCGCCAACCCACCCGCCGCCGGCGACCGGCCGAAGGTCTTCAACCAGGTCACCGAGACCCACCGGGTACGCGACCTGGCCAAGCTGGTCAGCAGCCTGACCGGGGTGGCCACGGCCCACCTGCCCAACCCGCGGAAGGAGGCGATCGAGAACGAACTCCGCGTGAGCAACGACCAGTTCCTCGCACTCGGACTCAAACCGACCAGCCTCAGCGAGGGGCTGCTGGACGAGTGCACCAACATCGCGGGCCGCTACCGCTCCCGGATCGACCCCCGCCGGATCATCGCCCGCTCGGTCTGGCGCCCCGGCATGGAGACCGCCGACGACCTGCTCACCGACCTGCCGGACGCGCCGCCCTCCCGCATCGCCTAGCGTCCTCTCGACCCGACCCGACCCGACCCGACCCGACCCGACCACACCCGCGCCGCACGCGGGTGCCGCGGGTTGCCCGGCACCGGCAGGACCGAACCAACCCAGGAAGGAGGCAGGGAACGATGGCTCGACCCTCGCGCCCCGTGCGCGGGATGAACGCCGCGCTCGCCGGCGGCGAGGCAGGCGTCGGAGAGATCAGGCCCGCCCGCCCCCCGATCGGCCCGTGGAGACTGGCCCTCGCACTGCTCCTCGCGGTCGCCGCCACCTTCGCCGGCATCCGGACCTACCACGCGGTCGCATCCCGGCCGGTCACCTTCAACGGCCAGGTCACCCCGGCCCACGCGTACTACCTCAACTTCCCGAACACCGGCACCGTCGAGACGCTCACCGTGAAGCCCGGCGACCACGTCACGGCCGGCCAGGTCCTCGCCACCCAGGTGAGCAGCGTGGCAGCCGCCAACCTCGCCGCAGCCCAGGCCGCCGTCGACGCCGACACCGCGCTGCTCGCCGAGGACGGCAATCCCACCACCGCCGCCGGCCGGCAGGCCCAGAGCGAGCTGAACCTCGCCAAGGCCCAGGCCGCCGCCGACAGCACCCAGAACGCCCTCACCCTGGCCCAGGCCGGTACGCAGAGCGCCATCACCGCACAGAACACCGTGATCTCCGCCGACCAGGCCACGCTGGACGAGGAGACCGCCCGCTTCACCCGGGCCTGCCAGGCATCCCCGGCCACCGCCACCACGGCCGCCGGATCCCCGGCCACCGCCGGCACAACTGCCGCATCCCCGGCCTCCACCACCCCGACCGCAGAGTCCCCGATGGCCGCTTCCCCCGAACCGAGCGTCACGGCATCCGCGCCATCCACCACCACCGCCACCCCGCCCGCCCGGCAGGAGTCCTGCCAGAGCCTGCGGGCCCAGATCGACCGGGACACGGCCCAACTCGCCCGGGCCAGGGCCCGACTCGGCACCCTGCAGTCCGCCGGACAAGCCCATGCCCAGCAGCTCCAGACGCGCCTGACGCAGAGCCAGTCCGTCCTGGAGGCGGCCCGGACCACGGTGGCCTCCCAAGGCGCACCACTCACCCCGGCCGCCATCGCCCGGGCACGGTCCCAGCTGGCCTCCGCCCAGGCCCAACTCGCCGCCGACCAGCTCGCCCTGCAACAGATCACGATCACCGCCCCCGCCGACGGCACCGTCGTCGGGACCGCCGGCGCCACCGGCGACATCGTCGGCCCCCAAGGCGTGCGCACCTACGCCGGTCCAGCCGCGCAGGCCGGCACCCTGGCCGACCAGCAGCCCGGCATCCAGCTGTTCGTCCCCACCGCCGCCCCGGGCGCCAACCAGGTGGGCGGCGCCACCTACTCCGCACTCGTCACCCTGCACTCCGGACCGCTCGGCGTGACCGCCCAACTGCCCGAGTCCCGGATCGCGGACGTACGCGAAGGCCGGCCCGCCACCATCTCCGTCCCCGCCACCGGCCACACCGTCACGGGACGGGTCGACCACATCCTGTTGCAGCCCGCCCGGGTACCGGGAGCGACCTACTACAACGTCACGATCAGCCTGGACGACCAGCGGGAGGACCTCATGCCCGGCATGTCCGCAGAGGTGACACTGTCCTGAAGGAGACCATGAGCCCCACCTGGGCAAGCCTGCCCGGCCGCTCCGACACCCCCAACCAGGACCTCCTGCTCACCGCCCCGGGCGTGCTCGTCCTGCTCGACGGCGCCGGCGGACCCAGCGAGGACGGTGGCGGCTGCCGCCTCGCGAGCTGGCCCGAGGCCGTCGCCCGACTGAACGGCGACGGTCCCGCCACGCTCCTGGACGCCGTACGCGCGGCCGAACACTCCGACCCGCGAGGCCGCCGCTGGCCCCGCCTCAAACCGCACGACGACGCGACCGCCGCGCACTGGACGGACCCGGCGGGTGGGTTGTCCGCCCACCCTCTCCCTGCTCGTGTTCCGCACGAACGGACGGGTCCGGCGAGTGCGGGTGGTCCTTCCGCGGCCGGCTGTGTGGGGGATGCACCGCCTCGGCTCCGGTGAGGCGGTCGGCCGGGTCGGACTGCGCAGCAGCCAGGTCTGCACGGCGACGTGGAGACCGTGGCGTCGTCCTCTCCCGGGTGGTCGGGGACGAGCATGCCGCCGTGGTCCTGCGGCCGGGAGCCGGTGAGCGGCGGCGAGGTGGCACAGCCCGCCGCCACGATCACCTTCCCCGCCATGCGCCGACCGTGGAGCACCGATCACGGCAGCCCGCCCCGGGCTCACCGCGACCGGCTGCCCGACGAGCACGGGCGACGGCTTGCGGGTGCAGTTCACGCACAGGGCACGCAGGTCGTCGTGGCGGCGGGCGGGGGTGCCCGCGGTGTGGTCGGGGGTGTTGCCGGCGGCTGTCATGGTGGCTTCCTGGTGGTTCAGCGGGTGGGGACGGCGAGCAGCAGGGCGAAGCGGGCGGACCGGTCGGTCCACCACTGACTGACGGTGAAGCCGCCGGCGGCGAGCTCGGCGGTGAGCGTCTCGCGCCGGAACTTGCCGGAGATCTCGGTCCGCACGCTCTCCTCGGCCGCGAGGTCGAGGACGAGGTCCACGGCCGGGATCTTCACCGTCTGGGCGGTGCGGGCGCGCAGGTGCATCTCGATGCGCTCCTCGGTGCCGTTCCACACCGCCACGTGGTCGAACGCGGCGGGGTCGAAGTCGGCGTCGAGCTCGCGGTTGAGGACGCTCAGCACGTTCTTGTTGAAGGCCGCGGTCACGCCCTGCGCGTCGTCGTAGGCGCGTACCAGCGTTCCGGGGTCCTTGACCAGGTCCGCTCCGAGCAGCAGGGCGTCGTCGCCGCTGAGTGCGTGGCGCAGCGTGGCGTAGAAGGAGCGGCGCTGGACGGGGTCCAGGTTGCCGATGGTGCTGCCGAGGAAGGCGAGCAGACGTGGACCGGGCTCGTCGCCGAGGGCCAGGTCGTGTTCGAAGTCGGTGACGGTGGCGGCGATGCGCAGGTCGGGGTAGTCGAGGGCCAGGGCTTCGCCGGCTTCGGTGAGCGCGGAGTCGCTGACGTCCTGCGGTGCGTAGCACCGCAGGGTACCGGCGGCGGTGAGCGCGTCCAGGAGCAGGCGGGTCTTGCGGGAGGAGCCCGAGCCGAGTTCGACGAGGGTGCTCGCCCGGGTGAGCGCGGCGATCTCCGGAGCCCGCCGGGCGAGGATCTCCTGCTCGGCGCGGGTCGGGTAGTACTCGGGCAGGCGGGTGATCTGCTCGAAGAGTGCGCTGCCGTGGGCGTCGTAGAACCACTTGGACGGCAGTGTCCTGGGCGCGTCGGACAGGCCGTGCAGCACGTCGGCGCGCAGCGTGGTGGCGAGGTGGTCCTGGGGGAGCCGGTGGTCGAGCGTGAAGCGGTTCGTCATCGTGCTGCAGTCCTTGGTGGTGAGGCCTTCGAGGGTGGGGTCCTTGGTGGTGAGGTCCTTGGGGGTGGCGGACGGGCGTGCTGCGGCGGGCCGCAGCGGGACCACCCGGACGTGGCCGGGGACGGCGACGAGGAGGGAGTGCTCGGGGACCTCGTGCCAGGCTCCCTCGCCGTCCGGTTCGGAGGCGACCAGCACGCGGTCGGGGGCCGTCCGATACCAGAGCGTGTCGCCGTGGCGGGTGGCGGTGATCGTGCGGCCGTCGGTGAGCAGCAGGTTCAGCCGGGCGTCCGGGCGGACGGCCGCGGTCTGGCGCACCACGGCGGCCAGGGTCCCGGCGGCCGGCTCGCCCCGGCGCAGCCGGTGGCCGAGGATCGCCCAGAGCAGCGCGGAGTCGCTGCGAGCCTCCAGGGCGAGCAGCTCCGCGGGGTCGAGCCCGCAGGCCGCGCCCAGCGCGGCGGGCAGCCTGGTCCAGTCGGGGACGGCCCCGTTGTGGCTGAACAGCCGGTTCCCGTCCTGGAAGGGAGCGGCGGCCGCTTCGTCGTGGCCGGTGCCCGGGGTGGCCGAGCGGACGGCGGCCAGCAGGGCCCTGGTACGGACGGTGCGGGCGAGGTCGGGCAGGTTGGGGTCGGCCCAGACCGGCACCGCGCGCCGGTAGCGGGCCGGCGGCTCGTCCGCGGCCGGCAGGTACCAGCCGAGGCCGAACCCGTCCGCGTTCACGGTGCCGTGCCGCTGCTGCCGGGGGGCCCAGGACTGCGTGCACAGGCCGTGCGGCGGGTCGAGCAGCAGTGCGGCGGCGGTGGTTTCCGGTCCGAGGTAGGCGAGATGGCGGCACATCAGCGTGCCTCGCCCGGGGCGGTGTCACGGGCGGTGCGGAACCCGCTGAAGATCTGGCGGCGGATCGGGTGGTCCCAGTTGCGGAAGGTGCCGCGGCAGGCGACCGGGTCCACGCCGAACGCCCCGCCGCGCAGCACCTTGTACTCGGGGCCGAAGAACACGTCGGAGTACTCCTGGTAGGGGAAGACGGTGAAGCCCGGGTAGGGCAGGAAGTCGCTGGCGGTCCACTCCCACACGTCGCCGGTCAGCTGCCGCGCGCCGGACGGCGCGGCGCCCGCCGGGTAGCTGCCCACCGGAGCGGGCTGCAGGTGGCGCTGGCCGAGGTTGGCGTGCTCGGGGGCCGGGGCGCCGTCTCCCCAGGGGTGGCGGCGGGAACGGCCGGTGGCCGGATCGTGGCGGGCGGCCTTCTCCCACTCGGCCTCGGTCGGCAGCCGCCGGCCGGCCCAGCGCGCGTAGGCGTCGGCCTCGTACCAGCACACGTGAAGGACCGGCTCCAGCGGTGGCACCGGTTCGGTGCGGCCGAAGCGGCGGCGCAGCCAGTCCCGGCCGTCGCGCTGCCAGAACAGGGGGGCCTCCAGGCCGGCCCGCTGTCGGTGCGCCCAGCCCTGCGGGGTCCACCAGCGCGGGTCGGCGTAGCCGTCGTCCGCGATGAACTCCCGGTAGTCGGCGTTGCTCACCGGGACGGTGTCCAGCCAGAACGGTGCCACGTCCACAACGTGGGCGGGCCGTTCGTTGTCCAGAGCCCACGGGTCGGTGTCGGTGCCCATGGTGAACGGGCCGCCGGGCACCAGGACCTCGCGCGGCAGGGCCGTCTCGTCGGGGCGGGCCGGCGGTGGGGGCGGGGCGGCCAGGACGGCGGGACCGGAGCGCAGCTGGTGGGTGGCCAGCATGGTCTCGGCGTGCTGCTGCTCGTGCTGGGCGACCATCCCGAAGACGAAGCCACCGGCGAGCAGCGGGTCCTGCCCGGTGGAGGGGTCGTCCTGGCCGAACACCGCGGCGTCCAGGACCTCCAGGGCCTGCTCGCGGACCTGGCGGAGGTAGCCGCGGGCTGCGTCCGGCGGCAGCAGCGGGAGGGCGGTGCGGTCGGCGCGCGCGTGCCGGAAGGCGTCGTAGAGCTGGTCGAGGTCGGGGCGCAGCGCAGGCCGTCGGCCGGCCTCGCGGACCAGCCAGATCTCCTCCTGGTTGCCGACGTGGGCCAGGTCCCATACCAGCGGTGACATCAACGGGGAGTGCTGGGCGAGCAGTTCGGCCTCGTCCAGGCAGTCCGTCAGTGCGAGCGTCCGCTGCCGGGAGGATGCCAGTGCGGTGGCGGCGTCGCCGGGAGTGGGGTGCGCGTTCAGCGGTCCGTTCCTTCCAGGAGGTCGTCGGCGGGACAGCGGCCCCGTTCGGTGTAGCGGTCGGCGAACGCGGTGAGGGCGCCGCGCAGCCGGCCGTCGGGATCGGTCCCGGAGTCGGCGAGCGCGGCGACGGCGGCCGTGAAGCAGACCCGGGCGGCCTTGCCGATCTCGGGGTCGGCGGGGCCGAGCCGGGCGGCACGCTGCCACATCCCGGCCGGCGGCTGGTCGTCGCCGCCCGGGCAGAGCGGCGCGGTGGCCTGCCAGGCGGCCTCGGCCGCCGCCGGGTCGTCCAGCAGGGTGGCCGCCAGGACCGTCGGGACGATCCAGCCGTCGCCGTCCTGGGCGTCGACCATCCGCAGCTCCAGCCAGCCGCGGGCGCGTACCGGTGGGAACAGCGTGGTCAGGTGGTAGTCCAGGTCGTCCAGGGTGGGCGGTCGTTCGGCCGCCCCGCCGCGCAGCCAGGAGCGGAAGGTGAGGCCGCGCGGCGCGGCCCAGGATCCGGGCGCGGCGCGGCGCAGGCACAGCAGCGGGGCGTCCAGGGCGTAGCGGGCCCAGGCCCCGCGCGGATCCGGGCCCGGCTCGGGCGGCCGCGTGCGGTCGGGGTCCGCGTTCGCCCAGACCTGCTGCCGGGTGGAGCGCCAGCCGGTGGGCCTGCCGTGCCACAGGGGGGAGTTGGCGAAGGAGGCGACCAGCACCGGGCCGATCCGGTGGGCCAGCGCCCAACGTCGGCGGTAGCCGGTGATGCCGTCCGTGTCGTCGCCGCCGTCGAGGTTGATCTGTACGGACGCGGTGGCCCGCATCATCATCCGTCCCCACAGGCCCCGTCGGTCGAAGTGCTGTTCCATCGCCCGGTAGCGCGGGTGGTCCAGGAGCCGTGCCGGGTCGCGGTGCGGATCGAGCCCGCAGCCGGTGAGTTCCAGACCCGCACGGGAGAGCGTGTCCCGCAGGACGTCCAGGTCGTCGGCGGTGGATCGCACGCAGGCGGCGAGCGTGGTGGCGGACCTGGTGCTGAGCTCGATCTGCCCGCCGGGCTCCCGGGTGAGCTCGGAGCGGTGCGGCAGCCCACCGGCGGCCTCCAGGGTGGCGAGTGCGGCGTCCAGCCGGGCGGCGGGGACCGGGCGGGCGCGGTCGGCGCGATCGTGCACCAGCCATTCGACCTCGACGCCGACGCGGCCGGGCGGGCCGGTCTTGAAGCAGACGCCGCGGACGTACGCCTCGGCCTGTGTCTCCGTCAGGAGCGTTTCCATGGTGTCCCTTTCGTTTCGGGGTGTGGGCGGGCAGCCGGTGGCAGCCGGCCGGGGGTACCGCGTGGTGGCGGGGGCCGTGATCGGGGGTTCCCGTCATCGCCGCGTGTACGAGGCGACGAACTGAGTGGATCCGAGCGCCCTGCTCCGAAGCTCCTGCAAGGTCCGGCGCGGTGGCGTGTCCTTGCCGAAGGACGCGGGGACGGCCTCGGGGAGTGCGTACAGGGCCAGTTGGTACTGGTGGGTCTCTCCATGCGGAGGGCAGGGCCCGTCGTAGGTGGCCTCGCCCAGGTCGTTGAGCGCCTCACGCGCACCGGAGACGAGGTGGTGAGCAGTCAGCGCGGTGGTGCCGGCCGGGATTCCGAGCTGTAGCCAGTGGATCCGCCGGTCGGTCAAGTCGACCATCGACAGGGCCAGTTCGGCCGTCCCCGGCGGGAGGCCGCCGATCGTGAGACCGGGGGAGTAGTCGTGCGGGTCGTCACAGGTCATCTGGGGGACGAACGCCCCCGACGCGTCGAAGCCCTGCCCTCGCGTGAGGGCGAGCGCGGACGGTACCCCGCCCATACCGGCCGAGGGGGCCGACGAGCCGGACGCCGTCGCCGAGTCGGGTGGCCGCGGCGACGGCGGCGCCGGCTTCGACGGCGCGGCACACGCGGCCGAGGTCAGCAGAGCCGCGGCGACGGCGACAGCCCCGAGGTGGCGAGCGTTCATGGCCACACCCTAGGCACGGGAACGGCGCGGATCCGGGTGCGGACGCCTTACGGACTTCTAACCCCGCCCGGGGCCAAGCACGGCGAAGACGTCGACACGACGGGCACGGCGCGGCAGACCAGCCCGCGCGTGACCCGGCCGCACAGCCGCCCCGCGTAGGCATCCACCGTCTGCCGTGCCGTGCCGTGCCGTGCCGTGCCGCGTCGCGTCGACCGCGTCCGGCCCGGAGTGGAGCGCCGTGGCGACTGGGGGAGCCTGACTGGTCTTCGAGGAGCCGGCAGACCGTGAGACCGCCGAGTGCCAGGACCTGAGGCCGCGCGGGGTGCACGCCGGTCATCCATATTCGTGGCAGGGATTCCGGGCCGCTGCGGTGCTGCCCGGTTGTTCGGCGTGGGGCGTGTCCGCTCGTTGCCCTGGCTGCTGGCGGTCCGAACGCGCCCGTCCGGTCGGTGATCCGGTCGCCTTCCGGCAGCCCGACGTGCCCCGGGAGCAGCAGATCAGCGGCTGCCGTCCGGGTGGCGGACGCTGAGGTCGCCGTAGGCCGGCAGCACGTCGGCCAGGTCGCCGGGTCCGTCCCGCAGAACGGTGTCCAGGAAGGCGAGGGTGGCCGCGGCGACGACGCGCGGGCTCTCGGTGCGGCCCAGGGAGCCGACGATCGAGGGCACGGGCGGCAGGTACAGGGGGCCGTCCATGAAGGTCAGGTGCGCGGCGCCGGGGACGGTGAGCAGGTAGCTCGTCGCGGTACTGGAGCCGAGTGCCTCGGTGAGACGGGGCAGGTAACGGGCGTCGGTCGCGGGGGTGATGGCCTGGGTGAGCGTGAGCGTCGGCTGGCGGAGGGCGGGGGAGGCGGGGCCGTGGGGGAACCCGTCCAGATCGATGACGGCGTCGAACCGGCCGTCCTGCCGCGCAGCCTGAAGGGCGGCGGCGCCACCGATGGAGTGGCCGGTCACCGCGACCCGGCCGGTGTCCAGGTGTCCGGCCAGCGGATCGGCGATCTCACCCCGGTCCAGACGCTCCAGTTGGGTGAGGACGAAGCCGAGGTCGGCGGCTCGGACCGCCGTCCAGCCGGCCGCCAGCTCGTCGTCCCTGTCCCGGTCGCCGCTGGAGGCGATCGCGGTGCTGATCGTCCGGCCGTCGGCGAGCACGACCGCGGCGGCGTCGTACGGATGGTCGAGGGCTGCCACCACATAGCCGTGGCTGGTCAGTTCCTCCGCCCAGGCGGTGTTCTGGGTGCGCACTCCGCCCGACCCGGGAGAGAACAGCACGACGGGGAACCGTCCCCCCGCGCCGTCCACCGGGGCGTTGAAGACCGCACGGGTGCGGGCCCGCGGCACACCGTCGACCAGGAAGCCCGGCAGGCCCACTCCGTGGGCCAGGGCGTCGGAGACGGTGCGCGCCTCCTGCTCCGTGCGCCCCAGGTACTGGGCCCGCTGCGCGCCGGCGGGGCTCCTCTGTGCGGGATACCAGAGCTGCACCACGACCGTACGCCGGTCGTCGGGATCGGCGGTGAAGGTCTCGGGGCGCAGCGGGTCGGTCCACTGCACCACGCGGGTGCCGACCGCGAAGTCGCCCGACGGTTCGGGGAACACGGGTACGGGAAAGGCCCAGGCGGCCACCGGCCCCGCGGCGATCAGGCCGACGCAGGCCACCGATCCCGGCAACGCCAACCACCAGCGGGCCCGCCACACCGTCCGGCCCGTACGGCGCCGCAGCAGGGGAGAGAGAGCGAACGGCAACACGAAGGCAGCGCCCGCCAGGACCGGCAGCATCTGCCAGCGGATCCCCGCCGAACCCAGCACGATCGCGGACGCCACGAGAACCGCCCCCGCCGCGATCGTGACGCGTGGGCGGGCGGCAGGGGGAAGCCAGCGCGCCACCACCAGCGCGACGGCACCCAGCACGGCAAGGATTTCCAGGGGGGACATGTGCAGTCCCGTGATGATCTCGGTCACCCGGCCATCCTCGGCGCCGAGCAGGCAGTGCCACATCAATCCCGGGGCCCCCACCCCGTGCAACCGGGGTCGCAAGCCATGCCAGGCCCCTGTGCAACCGGAGTTGCAGTCGGACCGTCGGACCAGCGACGACGCCCTGCGACCACCCCGGCGGCAGCGGCCCCGACGGCACGCCGTTCGGGCCTTCCGCGACCTGCTGCCCGGGCCTCGGCGCAGCCTGGACGCTGAGCCGCCGGCGCTGTACGGAGATCCGGGTCGAAGGCCGCCGACGACCCGGGCAGGCCGGCCGTGCCCGGGTCCGGCGGGTCGCTGAACACCGTTGCGAGAACGGCTGCGCCGCTGCCTCCACCTGACAGCAGGTGATCACCACGGCCGGTCGGAGTGCGCCACCGAGGCGGGCCGCGGTAGTGGTGGCAGGCGACGGCTTCGAGCAACGCCTGGCGGGCCGCTGACGTCCTTGGTGCGGCGGCAATGCAGCGGCCTCGTACGTGTCCAGGACGGGGCGCAGGTCGGCGTCGAGCACGGCGGGTGACCAGGAGGGCGAGGTGCGGGCCGGTCGATTGTGTCGGTGGTGCCGTCGTCGCTCGCGCCGCCCAGGTCCTCGACCTCGACCATCGAGGACCTGGGCGGCGGCTGTCCTGGTAGTGCAGGGCGACCTCGGAGGTTCTGGACAGGTTGGCTCTATACGTGAGTGGTGAGAGCATCTGTTTGCTGGGCGGCGAGAGCACCCGACGCTTCGGGTGAGTGATGTCGCTGAGTTTTGAGAGCGCTCGGGTGCTTGCTTCGGGAGCATAGTTGTGATCGGCACGACGAGGGGCCCGCGCTGCCGAAGACCAAGGTCGATCTGTATGCGGCGATTCACTGTCACGCGCGTGGCGGCCTGTCGAACCTTTCCGGCGAACGTACGGTGTCGGCTTCCTGACAGTGGCCAAGGCCCTGGAAGTCCGCGTGGCCCGAACTCCAGGTCGGCGGCATGTGCGTCTGCTGGACCAACAGCCCGATCCCCGAGGCCTACCGCCTCACCGATCGGCGACAGGAAGGTGGAGCCCCGGGCGGCTGTCAGAGGCCGGCCTCGGTGAGGACGCGGTCCCTCCGGGCCAGTGACAGCACGGGGTTGGCCGCCGCGTCGTCGGCGACCTTCGGTTCCGGGTCCACCAGCAACTGCTCCAGGAGGTCCGAGGCGACGTTGGGCTGCCGGGCCGCGCCCGCGCGCAGAAACGACTCCTCGCATGCCGCGAACCGCCGCAGCTCCGACACCGGCAGCCCTGGGTCCTCCAGAGCGAGGACCCGCACCCGCGGGTCCGGCCCGTCGGCGAAGCCGCGCAGGGCCTGGCGCGGGAAGTTGGGGTGGTCCACCAACAGCGGTCGAACGTGGAAGACCTCACCGTGGTCGCGGACCAGCCGCAGCAGAACCTGGGACGGCGTGTCGGGCCGGCGGGCGGCGGCGCGGCGGACGGACACGTCCGGGTCGTCGTCCAGCCGCTGCCAGGCCTCGTCCGGCAGGTCCCGGCCTGCTGCCAGGACGCGCCGGAACACCGCGTGCGGGCAGTCGAGGTAGGTCAGCCGCTCGGCGAGCGGCGCGTCCCGCAGCCGGCCCGGCTCGTGGGGCGACCAGTGGAGGGCGAGAGCGGCATCCTCGCCGCCGGCCGCGTCCTCGGCCTCCACCAGCGCGAGCAGCCGGTCCCGGGTTTCGGCGGTGGCGTGGCGGCTGTAGGCCACCGCGACGCGCACGGCCGGGTCCTCGCTGTCCTCCAGTTGGGCGACCAAGTCGGCGGTCAGGTAAGGGTTCCCGGCCACGGCGTGCAGCACCGCTTCGTCACCGGTGGTCAGCAGCCGGTCGAACTGGTCCGGCGTCAGCGGAAGACGACGCGCGACGTTGGCCTGGACGGCCGGATCGGCGAGGCAGCGCTCGCGGTACTCCGGCGGGACGCCCGGGTGCTGGGCCTTGGTGGCCGCGGCCCGCACTTCGGGGGCCGGATCGGTGAGCAGCGCCAGTTGCAGGGCCATCGGCCGGTCCCGCCAGGCCTCGGCGACGGCCGCGCGCAGCTTGGGATCCGAGGCGGCCGCGAGTTCCGCCGGCGGCCGCCCGTAGGCCTCGACCAGGCCCTCGATGCCCATCGGCACCCCGCACTCCACCATCGTCCGGACGAAGTCCGCGTGGGCGTCGCCGATCGCCGGATCGGGATGGTCGGCGATCCGGCGGCGCATCGCCGGGGGAGACCCGGCCCCCGTGCAGGAGCACCGCCGAATCCCTGCCGCCGGGCGTCAGCAGGGCCTCGGCCACCGCGTCCGGCAGCCGGCCCTTGCGTATCGCTAGCCCGTGCCGGCCCGCTTTGTGCGCGGCTAGGCGCACCAGGACGTCCGCCGGAGCGGCCGCATTCCGCCCCAGCCCGGACAACTGCGGTTGCTTGAGATGCACCATGCGTCCACGCTAGCCGAGCCGCTTCAGCACCCTTCGCCCGACTGGTTTTTGCCGTCGGCTTCCGACACGCCGGCGCAGCCTCCAGCTGCTCTCGGTTCACTCCGATATTTCCTGGCATCTCGATCAAGAATCGATGCCAGAACTCGCCGACACCCGCTCTCCGTTGTCACCTACACAGCCAACAGGTCGAGCTCGACGTTGGCGGATCGCGGGTTCGCCGGATGCGTGAGTACGGCTCTTCGACTGGGCGAGGGAAGACGAATACCACTTTGTGGTCGGGGTCGAGGCCACTGATGCCGGTGTACGGGCCAGCATCAAGACCTTCGGGGTGACGGTCTGGGACAGGCTGGACGACTTCCTCGACGGCCTCGCGCAGGACTTCCGCGGCTGGGACGGCGAGAGGGTATGGACGAACAAACACCTTGTTGTCGCTGCAACCTTCGGCTGCGGTGGTCATGTGTGCTTTGTCCACCGCAGGCTCGCACGGGACTGCGAGGCCAAGCCGGCCCGCTCGGTGGCGGTGATCCACTGGTCTATGACCGACGCCAAGCTCCGCCACCCCGACCTGGCGCGACCCGCCACCCTTGCATCGAGCACCTGTAACTGGCGGGAGTGTCGACGAGGGAACTCCTGGACAAGATCGAGGCCCGGCAACAGCTCGTCCGCGAAACAGCCGAACGGCTGCGTGACCAGATTGCCCAGCTCACCGAACAACTCGCCGCTGCCGAAGACACCTTGAAGCGTCTGGAGATCGCCCGCGAGACCGTGGTGGAACTGGCTGCCGAGGATGGCATGCCGCTGCCGGGGCCGCTGCCGCCCGGATACCGCTAGATCCGGGCCACCATGGAGCGGGCCGGGGGCGGACTCCGCGCCAAGGATGTCTGCCATGCGCTTGGCCTCGGCATCAAGCCGCGGAACACCGAAGGCGCGCACGCGAAGCTGAAGCGACTGGTGGTTCGCGGCATCCTCAACGAGCCCGAACCGGGCCTGTTCGCCCTCGTTGCGAAGACGGTGGCCGACCAACAGCACTGACCGGCGCGTCTGTCCCGGACTCGGTCATCGTCCTGCCAATCGCCCAGTGCCCCATACCTATCGCCGAGCCGCCAACCGGTGCGACGCCTATCCCTCCCGCATGCTCATCAGTCAGTACGTCTACTTCGGGCTGTCCAGCCTCGCCATGTCGGCCGCGGAGATGACGGCCGTGCTGGGAATCGAACCGGACGAGATCATGGTTCGAGGCAGCCGCTTCACCGAACCCAAAGTGGTTCCGGTCATCCACCGATGGAAGATCGTATGCCGTGAGCCGGGCTTGAGCGTCGACGAACAGGTTGCCCGCGTCGTGGCGCGGCTCGAACCGCACGTCGATGCAATCGCGGCCCTGGCCCGGCAGCTCGACGCCGAAGATTGTCAAGGCCCCAGTGCTGTTCTGGAAGTTGTGCGCATGTTCAACGATGAGGACGGACAGGACCGCCTCGCCTGCGTGCCCCAGAGCTCATCGAGGGTCCGGGCCTGCTGGGGTGGCACCTGGGACGCGACGTGCTGGCGTTTCTCCACGCCACCGGTGCTGCTCTAGACGTCGACGAGTACGACTACACGCCTGACCCGACGGATGACTGATCTACACCTGAACTTGCGACCGCGTTTCTCGTCCAACTCTCGCAAAACGCCAACTCATTGGGCATCTCACCCATGAAAGCGCTGGTTAATGCGGGTTTGCGAGCCGCCCGGTCGGAGCCCTTGGCGTGACACTCGAGGCAGCAGTCACCAGCGTGGCAGCTGCCCACGAGAGCCCGCCGGAGATGCGCGCTCCGTCCCGTCTCTTCCCCAAAGGTGAGCCGTTTCCTCGCCGTGGAAATCCGCAGGCTCTGGACGCTGCAGACCTCGCGTCGGACGGGAGGCGGGCCACGTCTTCCGCCTTGACAGCGGAGAGATCGTGATGCTCTGGCGAAGCCCTTGCCGCGTTCCCACGCCCACACACTCGCGGGTGCCCGCTTGGAGCTGCGCACCGCCTACGCATGGCCAGTGAGTTCTCCTCCGTACCCGGTGAGATCCGCCCCGCGCGGCCACCGGGACACCACCAGGAGCAGCAACCCGACAGGCCGCACCGGGGCACGAGGCGCGGCACCGGCCGACGGCCGTGGCGGGCATGAGGTTGCTGCGGGGAGGCTTGACGTCGCCCGGATGGCGCGGTGCCATGGATCCGGCGGAAGGGGGCGCATGGTGGCCGACGGAGAGGACGACACCGAGGGCAGGGGCGGTGAGGGAGGCGGTGACCGGCCTGATCACCCACCGGGCCGGCACACTCCGGGACCCCAGGACGCCTTCTGGGTGGCGGTGCTCGGGCTGATCGTGGTGGTCCTTTTCCTGGTCGGCCTCCTGTCGAATCTGGACATGAACAACGGGCCCGCGAACCAGGACTGGAACACCGTCTGGCACTGAGCGGCCTGATCATCCGCCGGGGCTCAGCGCGATCGGCATGAACACGCGCAGGTAGCGGGCCTCGGGCTGCCCGTTCCCGTCGAACGACTCGCCCTCCTGCTCGGCGACCGGCAACCAGATCGCGTGGGTCTCCAGCGCCTCCTCCAGTGCGACCGGAACGAACTCGCCCGGTATCCAGTGGTTTGCGGCGACCTCGGGCAGCAACCACCACCCCCTCAGGTCGGCCGGCAGCGGCAGGTCGAGGCCCGCCTCGAACCCGTCCAGGCGCGCAGCATCCGCCATCGGCCTGGCCGCATCCCGCCGGAGGGGGCCGGCGCGCCGGGTCCTGATGCGGCGCCAGGAGTTCACGGAACTGCCGGCCGAACTCCCACATCCTGCGCCGGCAAGTGATCGCCGAACGCCAGGTCCGCGGCACCCGCCCCGGGCGCGGGCCGGGTCAGGGAGGTGTCAGTGGCCGGTCAGTGCGATGGGTCATGCTGAGGGCACGTCAGGGAGCAGGAACGCGGCTCCCGGGACTGGGAGAGGTGCCCGGAGCGGCTCATCGGGTGCCTGGCCGGCAACGGCCGAGCAGGGCCCTTCGGGGGGCCCGCGCAGGTTCGAATCCTGCCCTCTCCGCTTCTGTCCGTAGCCCGGCCCGCCCGTGCCTTCACCTCACGGCTCGGGCTCGGTGTCGTGCCGCCCGGCGGTTCCTTCCCGCCGGGACGCTCCTGTCCTGCGCCCCGGGCGGCCCGGGTCCGCCGGTGCCGTCTCTGCGGCGGCCGTCGGCTTCACCGTGAACTGGCCGTGCCTCGGGACCCCGGCGGCGCGTTCTTCGACGATCCGGACCTGCCGGCCTTCTCCTGTCCGCCCTGCCGCCGGGGCCGCGGTCGGTGTCGGCGGTCGCGGCAGCGGCACCGGGCCCCGCATCCGTGACCGCCTTCGGAGCAACCCCGCCATGTCCCCGGCCCGGTCAGGTCTCCGGTGGGCGCTGCTGCCAGCGGAAGGCCTGACTGTCGTAGTAGTTCCGGCTCTGTGTCAGCTGGTCGCCGTCCCCGGGGTGGTCGGCCTTGGGCCAGTGTTTGAGGCCGAGCAGCAGGTCGTTGGCGGTGTTGACGACCATGCCGTTGTTCTGGAGGGTCCAGAGCTGGCCGCTGTTCCCGTTGGCGCAGGTCTCCTGGACGAGGGGGGCGCCGTCGGCGGTGCTGCCGCCGGTCCCGAGGCAGCGGCCGGTGCCGGCGTTCCTGATCCGGACGCTGTCCCCGACCGGGACGACGGTCCAGGTCTGGGTGGCGCCGCCGTCGCAGGTGCGTTGGGTGAGGGTGCCTGCGGGGTCGGCCTGGGCGCAGAGTCCGGTCATTGCGTTGACCATGGTCCGGGAGCCCGGGGTCGGGGCGGTGGGGGAGGGCGAGGTGGTGCCGGCGGTCGCGGTGACGGGCGGTGCAAGGGTTGTGGAGGGCGGGGCGGTCGGGGCCGGCGGGCGGTTCGGGGAGGCCGCCCGGATCGTCGTCAGCGGCGGGGGCGCCGGCCGGTCGGACGCGGGCCCCAGGTCGGGTAGGACGACGACAGCGGCGACGGTCGCGCCGGTGACGGCCGCGGCCGTCCATGCAGCCTTGGCGGTGCCGAGGCGTGCCGCTCCCAGCTTGGCGGCGGCGGGGGCCAGGTGGGCGCCGTGGCCGGCGGCGGTCGGCCAGAGGAGTTGGGGGCTCCACAGCAGGATGCCTGCGGGCAGGACCGCGCCGAGGCGGCCGTTGATGTCGCGCAGGTCGCGTTCCGCCCGTACGCAGTCGGCGCAGGACTGGAGGTGGCGGCCGAGGTCGTGGGTGGTGCGCTTGTCGGACCGGCGTACCGAGGCGGCGATCAGCCTGCCGTAGTGGCGGCACTCCTCGCTGGCGGTCTGGTCGAGGTGGGCCCGCAGGTAGGCCTCGCGCAGGCCTTCGCGGGCGCGGGCGGCGAGTGATCCGATGCCCCGGGCGGTGATGCCCAGTCGCCGGGCGGTCTCGGCGGCGGGCTCGCGCTCGACCACCGCGTGCCACAGCACGGCCTGCCAGCGCTCGGGCAGCGACCGGTAGGCGCGCAGGACGAGCGACCCCTCCTCGGCGGCGAGCACGGCGGACTCGACGTCCTGGCCGGCGGGCAGGGTGTCGGCCCAGCTCTCGAAGTCGTCCGACAGCTGGGTTCGGGCGCCGTCGCGAGCCCAGTCCACCGCCGTGTGCCGGACGCAGGTCAGCAGGTACGGGCGCCAGGCGTGGTGCGGTCCGGCTCCCGAGGCGACCGAGCGGTAGGTGCGGGCGAAGGCCTCGGCCGCGAGGTCGTGCGCGGTCGCGGCGTCCCGGCAGCAGGTGCGGGCGTAGGCCAGGACGGCGGGGTGGTGACGGGCGAACACCTCGCCCATCACGTCACGGACGGCGGGCCCCGCCGCGGTGTGGGGCTCGTGCAGCAGTGCGGCCAGGTCGGCGTCGCTCAGGTCGGTGAGGTCCGCCCGGAGGGCCGTCGTCAGTACGCTCAACGCTTGCTCCGATCTGCTCGTCGACGGCCGGTGGGATGAGGGTGCGCGGCATGTCCGCCCGCGGGGCCGGCCTGCGTTTCGGCTGGATAGCGGGCAAGTGTGCACGCCCGTTCGCCTCCGCGGCAACGCGCGTCCGGCGGCGGGCAGGGCCGCGAGGGTGTATCGGTCCGGGGCGGTCTTCGGGCGGGCGGTTGCCCGTCGGGGTGTCCCTGTTGCCCGGTGGCGCCGTGAGGCACGGCTCGTCCGCATTCGTACCGTCAGTCGGTCGGCGGGCCGGAGAACGTGTTCGGTAAAGCCTTGGCAAAGTCGCGGGTCGTTCGGCGGCCTGCCCGGTTTCCCCCTCAGGAACCGGGAGACAGGGAGCGGCGCACATGACGACCGGTCGGCGCCCCGTCCCCTGTGCTCCGCCCGGTCCCGCGCTTCGCGGATCGCCGGGGATTCCGGAACCCGCACCACCCCGCCCGTTCGCTGCCGCGCACCCCGTGGCCGGACCCTACGAACCGAAGGACCCGCGCATGGCACGCCGTACCTCCCCGAACGACACGACCCGCCGCTCGCCGGCCACCACCCTCCTCGCCGTCGCGGCCGCGAGTGCCCTGGTCGTCCCGGCCGCGGCCCTCGCCACGCCGGCGGCGGCCGCCGATCCGGGCCCGCAGACGACGGACCGGCACATCGTCGTCCTCGTCAACTTCCGCAGCGCCAAGCTCACCGAACCCGACGTGGACCGCCAGGAGGCCCGCAGCCGGTTCTTCGGTCCGACGGGCTCGCTGGCCTCGTACTACGCGGCGAACTCCGGGGGCCGGTTCGCCGTGGCGCCGGCCAAGGGGGACGGCGTGCTCGGACCGTTCGACCTCGACATGGACAACGCCACCTGTGACACCAACAAGATGGCCGAGCTCGCCCGCAAGGCCCTCCCGGCGGACGTGACCTACGACCACGTGTCGATCGTCATACCCAGCACGAAGGCCTGCCAGTGGTGGGGGCTCGGCCACCAGCCCGGGAGCGTCACCTGGCTCCAGGAGGGGGCTGTCAAGGACACCGCCGCCATCGTCCACGAGGTCGGCCACAACCTCGGCCTCGCCCACCAGGAGTGGCACGTGTGCACGCCGGGCAGCTTCACCGCCTGCACCGCCGACGGCTACAGCGCGCGGACGCCGATGGGCGGGGGCGGCGAGAAGAAGGGCCTCTCCGCGCCGGAGCTCCTCGCCCTGAAGTGGCTGACCCCCCAGCAGACCACCACGCCCACCGCCACCGCCACGGTGCGCCTCACCCCGCTGCACGCCGCCGCGAACACCTCCGGGGTGCGCGCCATCGACCTCCCCCTGGGCAGCGGCGGCGACCGGGTGGTCGTCGAGTACCGCACGCCCGACGCCGGTACCCCGGACATCAACGTCGCGCAGGGCGTCGTCGTCTACCGCGTGCCCAAGGGCCGGTACGACCACGCCGTCATGATCACCAACAGCAAGCGGGACGACAAGACGACCGTCGGCTCGTTCAAGGCCGGCGCGGCCCTCACCGACACCGCGAACGGCCTGTCCATCGGCGTCACCGGCAGCACCGCCGCCGGCGCCGAGGTCCGGATCACGCTCGGCAACGGCTCCACCCCGGACCCCAACCCCGGCCCCACGTCGAGCGCCTCGCCCAGCAGGCCCGGCACCGGGACGACCCCGACCCACACCGCCGCCCCGACCTCCGCCCAGCCGACGCCCACCCGCTCCGCCGGCGACGGTGACGACGCGACCGACATCGGCAGCACCGCCCTCCCGCCCCGGCCTACCGAGACCACCACCACCGGCGGAGCCGCGTCCCTCGCCCACACCGGCGCCGACGTCACCGTCCCCGCCGTCCTCGGCAGCACCCTCGTGCTCGGGGGCGGCGCCCTGGCCCTCCTCCTGCGCCGCCGCCGCGCCCAGCACCGCCGGCACTGACCGCGGCCGCCGCGCCCAGCACCGCCGGCACTGACCGCCCGGGTCCCGCTGACCACCCCGGTCAGCGGGACCTCCCGGCGCCGCACCGGACACCACGCCGCCCGCCCGCAACCACTCACCACACCCAAGAATCGGGACAGCCAGTGTCAGACCCAGCCGCCGACCTGCGCTCGGACGCCGAGCAGACCCGCCGGTCAGCCGCCCGAACGCTCGCGACCCGCCACCGCGGCGCCCTCCTCGCCTACACACGGCAGCTGTGCCGGGACGACCGCACCGCGCAGGGACTCGCCGACGAGGTGTTCGCCGACACCTTCGCGGCGGCCCGCTCCGGAACGGGCCCCACCCACGCGTGGCGGCCCCACCTGCTCACCGCCGCCAGACGCACCGCCGCGCACTGGGCCGACGACCACCGCGCCGCCGTGCTCGCACCCGCCTTCCTGACCTGGCTCCACGCCCTGCCCGCCCCGGACTCCACCGCCCCGCGCACCCGGGCCGCGGTCCTCGCCGAAGACAACTCGCCGACCCTCCAGGCCTTCCGCAGGCTTCCCGAGGACATCCAGGCCGAACTGTGGCGGTGCCTGGAGAAGCCCCCCGGACCGGCGGGCCACCCCCACGCCGTCGCCGTCCCGCCCGTCCGGCTCGTCCACCGCTTCCACGACGCCTACCTCCAGCTCTACGCCCTGCACACGCCGCGCCGCGACTGCCGCCAACTCGTCGCGAGGCTCGGCGACGCCGTGCGGCACGGCCACGGCGAGGATCGCGCCCTCGAACACCACCTGACCCACTGCCCCGACTGCGCCCACGCCCGCGTCGAGCTAGCCGCCATCCACACCTGGCAGCGGCCCGCCCTCCTCACCGCGCTGCTGCTGTGGACGGGACACCCGAGGCCCACCGACCAGCAGGCACCGCCCGTCCACGTCCCCCGGGCCGCCCGGGCCAAGGCCCAGCCCGCCCGCGCCGACCGGACCCTCGCGCTCGGCCTCGTCGTGCTCGGCCTCGCCGTCCTGACCGTGGCGGCGGCCGCCCGGCCGAAGCCGCCCCCGGCCCATTCCCCGAGCATCCTGCCGGTCCGGCCGACGGGCCCTGCCCCACCGACCCCCGTCGCCGCCGCCTCCACCCCCGCCACCGGACCGCGTCCGCCGACGACGTCCGCCCCCTTCAGACCGTCACCCACCAGCCGGCCCAGCGGACTGCGCCTCGTCAACCTGCGCACCGGCCTGTGCGTCACCCCCGGGGACAGCGACAGCGTCCGTCTGGAAACCTGCACCGGCGCCGACTCCCAGTAATGGCAGTTCCTCGGCGACGGCGACGGGCTCCACCAGATCCGCAACACCACCAGCGGCCGCTGTCCGGACGGAACCACCACCGGCGGAAACACCGTCACCGTCGTCCTGCGGGACTGCCACCCCGACCACCGGGAGCAGCTCTGGAAGCCCGTCCCCGACCGCAACCCCGCCGCCCTCCGCCTTTACCTCGCCCCACCGGCGACGGCAACACCGCTCTCGCCCGCCCCACGGCTGGACGCGTGACGGCCTCGATCCCCCGCGCGGGAGACGGGCCGCACCGCGATCCGGCCCACGCACCTGCTCGCGGAGCCGTAGCCGGGCCCGCCGGGCGGGGAGCACCCGGCACGGCGATGAGCTCGAAGTACGTTTCCGTGTGAGGGCGTTGGGTCATGGACAGGCTGTACGGTATGAAGATCCTCGTGCTCGGCGGCTCGAAGTTCCTCGGGCGTGCCTACGTCGCAGATGCCCTCTCGCGTGGCCATGAGGTCACCACCTTCAACCGCGGGGTCAGCGGTGCCGACCTCGACGGCGTAGAGGCCGTACGCGGCGACCGGACCCGACCGGAAGACCTGGAGCGCCTGGTCGACGGCCGGCGCTGGGACGCCGTCGTCGACACCTCGGGCCAGCAGCCGTACGACGTGGCGCAGGCCGCGCGGCTGCTCCGCGGACGCGCGGACCACTACAGCTTCGTCTCCTCCGTCCACGCCTTCGCCGACTGGCCCGCCAAGCCCGTCGACGAGAACTCCGAGACCCTGGACTGCCCGGCGGACACCCCGCAGGACCAGCCGTTCGCCAACGCCCTCAAAGCGGGCTGCGAGCGCGCATTGCTCGACCGGTTCGGCGAGCGCTCGTCCGTCCTCAACTGCGGCCTGCTCTACGGCCCGTACGAACCGATCGGACGGCTGCCCTGGTGGCTGGAACGGATCGCCCGGGGCGGCCGGGTACTCGCTCCCGGCGACCCCCTGCGACCGGTGCAGCTGATCGACGCCAGGGACTTCGCCACCTTCGGGCTCGACCTGATTGACCAGGGCCTGACCGGACGCTTCGTCACCACCGCACCGATCGGCCAGACCACCTACGGCGAGTTCCTGGACGCCTGCGTCCAGGCCACCGGATCGGACGCCGAACTGGTCTGGAGGGACGACGCCACCCTGCTCGCCGCCGAGGTCGAACCCTGGACCGAGCTGCCCCTGTGGGCCCCGGACAATCCGGACTGGCAGAGCACCTGGCGTGCCGACAGCTCCAGGGCGGCCGCCGCGGGGCTGCGCTGCCGACCGGTCGTCGAGACCGCCGGGGACACCTGGGCCTGGCTGCGCAACGGCGGCGCGGCCAAGGTCACCTACACCCAGGGGCTGACCGGGGTCCCGATCGGCATCGAGGCCGAGAAGGAACAGCGGATCCTGGCCGGTTGAGACCCGCGGGCGCCTTTGAGCACGCACGTGCGGCCCGGGTTCGCGGTCTGTGAGCTGCCGACCGGTGGTAAGGAAGGGGGCAGTCCTTCCCCTTTCCTCGGGCTGTCGGAGGCTCAGCGGATCAGTGTTCGTGGGACCGGCACGCTCGTCCCGAACGCGGTCAGCCCGGCCGGCACGGCCCCGGCCGGGTGGTTGCAGCCGATGAAGACGAGGCCGCCCGTGATCAGGCCGCCGGTTCAGGCCCGGCGGCTCCGTCGTGGTCGCACCGGCGCAGGCTCGTCGAACGGCCGTCCGGCCCGGGTTCGGCGTCCGGTGGAGGGGGGCGCAGGCCGGGCAGGAAGGTCAGCGCCAGGACTGCGGCGAGGACGACGGCGAGGACCGCCATCGCGCCGCGGGCCGGGAACCGTTCGTCGAGCCGGCCGGTGGCGACAGCGGCGAACGGGTAGAGCAGGCCGACGACGAGCGCAGCCATGACGTGCGACGGCCAAGTGTTCGGGCTCTCGAACCGCCTGTGCGTTGCCCTCGCCGCTGCCCGACCGGGACCGCCTGCATTCCTGGCCCGCGAGCACGAGGCTGTCCTGTCCGGATCCGGAGCCGTGATCGCTACCGGGACGATCGGTCGAGGACCGGGGCGAGCGTCCGAGCCTTACTATGTGATCACGAGCGTTGGGGTGGGTGTGCGGGGCGTGAGGCCGGTGTCGGTGGTCGGGGCCACGGTTCTGCTGGTCGGGACTCTGGCAGGCTGCGGAGCCGGTTCGCCGCCGCCCGAGGCCGCTCCGACGGTGGCGGGCAGTTCCGTCGCTGCGGCGCCGGGCTCGCTGCGGCTGACCGAATCGAAGTCACTTCCCGGCGGATACCGGGCCGAGAGCCCCGCTACTGTCCGCACCGACTACCCGGCGGGCCCACAGCCGGCCGGTTACGGCAGCCTGGTGGCCAAGTACACCGCTGACTCCGGTGGGACCCTGACCGTCGGCGGAGCCTGGGGCACCATCACCGACCCCGAAGCGGTGGCGACTTCCGCGATTGCCGCGATGCATTCCCCCAGGGACACCTGGACGGTGCCGATGACCGACGTCGAAGCCCGGGACCCGTATGACGCGAAGGGCCGGCTCACGTGCGGAGTCTCAAGCGACTGGCCTCTCGTCACGTCCGTATGCCTCTGGGTCAACCACTACACCGCCGGCTCGGTGAGCTTCCCCGCCTGGATCGAGGGAAACCCGGCCACCCTCGATCAGGCCGACGCCGCCGACCGCACCCGCCGCATCCGCGACGCGATGACGGTCCCCAAGTAGCCGCCGCACCACTCACCCGCGACCGCACGTGTGAGTCCCGAGAGGCCGAGACCCCGGTCCGCTCGCCAAGCGCCGGATCCGGCCGGTCACGGGCCTGCTGTCCCGCGCTGTAGTCCATGGCGAAAGAATGAGGCGTCAGCGTCCGTGCCTGTCAAGGACGGGAAACCGGCCACGCCGGGGCGCTCCGCGGCCAGGGCCGTCTGCTGCCGGCGTCTGGCAGACGGCCAACGGTCGCAGATCGGCGCCATCCGCCGCCTCATCGCCCAGCCCGTCGAACGCCCGACGGTGTGACTTGGGCCGTCGTGCATCGCGCGGGGCGCGGACACGTTGTTCGCCGAGGAACTGCTGGTCTTGGGCGGAAGGCTCGTCGTCGTCCCGTCCAGGGACTGTCGGCCAACCGTGGTCGAACCCGATCACGCCCCGGCCTTCGGCCACTTCTTGGAAGCGGCGGCCGAGGTGGTGATCCTGCCCAATGGGACCGCTGGCCGGAACGCGTACGAGGCCGCACGCGCGGCGGGCCTGGAAGCCGTCGTCGTCCGACTCGACGGCGCCGCACGACGGGACTGACCGGGCTCCGAACTCCTGTGCGGGCGTGGATGCGAGGGCCAGTGGCGCAGGTGGCCGCTCCCGTCCGTTTCGGCCACGGCGACACGACCCGCTCCCTGCGGCGGAGGGTCGTGACCACCGTGCCCCCTGGCGGGTCCGATCAGCGCCCGCCTGCACCCGCGCGGCGATCGATGCGTCGTCCGGGCCCCGGACCGCCGCCCCTGCCGTGACCTCCCCAAGACATCGCAGGACGCGCTCGTTGCGGTCCTGCGTGATCTTCGGCCGACCTCCATCCCCGCGAGGATCATTCCTCCTGTCGTCCTGACATCAGGACCGCGGCCGGGCCGGTGCGCCATAATGGATCCCCACCCTGCCGCCCCTGCCGATGCGGAGTCGCGATGCCGCCCCTCGCCGAGCTGATCAGAGTTGACCGGTCGAGCCCGATCCCGCTCTATTTCCAGGTCGCCGAGCGGCTGGAGGGGCTGATCATCTCGGGCGAGCTGGCCGCCGGGGCGCGGCTCGACAACGAGGTGTCGCTGGCCGGGGAGCTGGGCCTGTCCCGCCCGACCATGCGTCAGGCGATCCAGCACCTGGTGGACAAGGGGCTGCTGGTCCGCAAGCGCGGGGTCGGCACCCAGGTGGTGCACAGCCGGGTCCGCCGCCAGGTCGAGCTGACCAGTCTCCACGACGACCTGGTGCGCGACCACCGCAGACCGCGCACCGAAGTGCTGCGGCTGGCCCGGGTGGGGGCCGGCGAGGAGGTGGCGTCCGCGCTGCAGGTACCGCCGGGTTCGCTGGTGTGGGAGCTGGAGCGGCTGCGCTTCGCTGACGACGAGCCGCTCGCCCTGCTGCGCAACCACCTGCCGGTCGGACTGTGCGCGCTCAGCGAGGAGACGCTGTCGCGAGGCGGCTTGTACGAGGAGCTGCGCGGGGCGGGGGTTCAGCTGGGCGCGGCCGAGCAGTCGATCGGCGCCCGCCGTGCGTCCGCGGCCGAGGCACGGCTGTTGGGCGAGGGCCGGGGAGTCCCGCTGCTGACCATGCGGCGCACCGCGTACGACGTGCAGGGCCGCCCGGTCGAGCGCGGCGACCACCTGTACCGGCCCTCGCTCTACTCGTTCGAGTGCACCCTGCTGGCGCGCTGACCTGTCGTCACCGTCCGTACCTCCCAACCCTGGCGCGGGCCGGCAGGCGGTCGGCGGGTGCTCCGTGGACGGTGCGAAATCGACGCGAAAGCGCCCCTACATGACCGGTCAGTATGTCTTGACATACTGACCTACCGATACCAATCTTGTGGCACTCGAGCGCCCCACCCGCAGCGCCGCCCGACCCTCGCGGCACCGACGCACCATCAGGCCGACCAGGCACCACCGCCCGGAACACCGCTGGAACCCGGACCGCCCGGGACCGATCCCGGCCCGATCACCCCACGTTCGAGCCATCCCCGGACGCCGCTCCGTCGAATCCTCCACCACCGGCCTGCGCCAGCCGCGCGCCGAATCCCACCCTCGGAGGCAGTGCCATGACCCACTCGCGGACCCCCGACGCCGACCGCTCCCTCATCCGTCGCAGGCCTGCCCGTACCCGGCGGTTGCTCACTGTGGCTGCCGCTGCCGCCCTGCTGCTGGCCGCCGCGTGCAGCGGACCGGCCGGCGGGAGCGGCGCCGCCTCCGGCAGCGCGCCCGCCCCGGCCCCCGCGTCCGGTTCCGGTCCGCTCCACGTCACCGTCATCACCCACGCCGGGCCCGGTGACGCGTTCTGGAGCGTGGTGAAGAACGGCGCGACCGACGCCGGCAAGCAGTTGGGCGTGCAGGTCGACTACGCATCCGATCCCGATCCGGCGGGCCAGGCCAAGCTCATCGACAACGCCGTCGCCCAGCACGTCGGCGGCCTGGTGGTGTCGATGGCCAACCCGGACGCCCTGCAGACCGCCGTCAAATCCGCGGTCGCGGCGGGCATCCCAGTGGTCACGGTCAACTCCGGCTCGGCCCGGAGCGTGGAGTTCGGCGCCGTCGGCCACGTCGGCCAGGAGGAGACGGTGGCCGGCCAGGGCGCCGGCGGGAAACTGAAGAGCCAGGGCCTGCACAAGGTGCTGTGCGTCATCCACGAAGCCGGCAACATCGGCCTGACCCAGCGCTGCGACGGCGCCAAACAGGGGTTCGGCTCCGATGTCGTCAACCTCCAGGTGGACGCCAACAACCCCACCGACACGCTCTCCAGGATCCGCGGCGCGCTCCAGGCCGACCCCGCCGTCGACGGCGTTCTCACCCTCAACGCCCAGGTCGCCGCCCAGGCCGTGGACGCGGTCAAGGCGGTCGGGTCCAAGGCCCGGGTGGCGACCTTCGACGTCAATCCGGACGTGCTGGCGGCCATCAAGGCCGGCACCGTGTCCTTCGCGGTCGACCAGCAGCAGTACCAGCAGGGCTACCTGCCGGTCGTGATGCTGAAGCTCTATCACGACAACGGCAACACCCTCGGCGGCGGCCACCCCGTGCTGACCGGCCCGGCCTTCGTCGACAAGTCGAACGTCGACCAGGTCACCGCCTACGCCGCCCGGGGCACCCGGTGAGCCGGCGGTCTGAGGCGGCGGCCACCCTGGCCGCCGCCGCCCCGGCGGGCCGCGAAGACGCCGCGACCGGCGCTCCCGCCGCCGGACCAGGGCGGTGGGGACGGTCCGGACTGCTCCACCGCCTGGTGGTCCGGCCGGAGTTGGGCGCAGCACTGGGCGCCCTGCTGGTGTTCGGGTTCTTCTCCACGATCACCGGGCAGTTCCTCAGCCCGCTCGGCGCGGCGACCTGGCTCGACGACTCGGCGACCCTCGGGATCGTCGCCGTCGCGGTGGCGCTGCTCATGATCGGAGGCGAGTTCGACCTGTCGGCCGGTGTGCTGACGGCCTCCACGGCGCTGGTCACCTCGCTGCTCGCGGTACGGCTCGGCTGGAACGTCTGGGCGGCGCTGCTGGCCGCGCTGGTCTTCGCCATCGCGGTCGGCGCCCTGAACGGCTGGCTGGTGATGCGCACCGGGCTGCCGAGCTTCATCGTCACGCTCGGCTCGTTCCTGGCGCTGCAGGGACTCAACCTCGGGGTGACCCGGACCGTCACCGGCACCGTGCAGGTAGGCGGCATGCGGGCGACGGACGGCTACACCTCGGCCGGTTCGCTGTTCGCCTCCACCATGGACCTGGGCGGTACCACCTTCCCGACCTCGATCGTCTGGTGGCTCGGTGTCACGGCGGTCGCCTCGGTGGTGTTGGTCCGCACCCGCTTCGGCAACTGGATCTTCGCGGTCGGCGGTTCGGCGCCCAGCGCCCGCCAGGTCGGCGTCCCGGTGCAGCGCACCAAGATCCTGCTGTTCATGACCACGTCGGCCGCGGCCTGGCTGGTCGGCAGCATCAATCTGCTCCGGTACACCACCGTGCAGGCCAACCAGGGGGTGGGGCTGGAGTTCCAGTACATCATCGCCGCGGTGATCGGCGGCTGTCTGATGACCGGCGGCTTCGGCTCGGCGGTGGGCGCGGCGATCGGCGCACTGATCTTCGGCATGGCCCGCCAGGGCATCGTCTTCGCCCGTTGGAACAGCGACTGGTTCATGCTCTTCCTCGGACTGATGCTGATCTCCGCGGTCCTGGTCAACAACACCTTCCGCCGCCGCGCCGAACGGGCCCGCCGATGACCTGGGAGCAGCCGATGACCAGCAGGACGCCTACGGGTCCGCAGCACACCACCACCTCCCCGCCCCTGCTGGAGGCCAGGTCCGTCGGCCGGACGTACGGCAGCGTCAGCGCCCTCGACGGGGTGAGCGTCGCGGTGAGCGCCGGTCAGGTCACCTGCGTGCTGGGCGACAACGGGGCCGGCAAGTCCACCCTGATCAAGATCCTCTCCGGCGCGCACGAGCACACCAGCGGCGAACTGCTGCTGGACGGCCGGCCGGTCCGCTTCACCTCGCCGCGTCAGGCACTGGACCGCGGGATCGCGACGGTCTACCAGGACCTGGCCGTCGTCCCGCTGATGAGTGTCTGGCGCAACTTCTTCCTCGGCTCCGAGCCGGTCCGCCGGTACGGTCCGGTACGGCTGCTGGACCGGCGCACCGGCCGGGAGACCGCCCGGGCCGCGCTGGCCGAGATGGGCATCGAACTGGCCGACGTCGAACAGCCGGTCGGCACCCTCTCGGGCGGCCAGCGTCAGTGCGTGGCAATCGCCCGGGCGGTCCACTTCGGCGCCCGGGTCCTGATCCTGGACGAGCCGACGGCCGCGCTCGGCGTCCGGCAGGCCGGGGTGGTGCTGCGCTACGTCGCCCAGGCCCGGGACCGGGGCCTCGGCGTCGTCCTGATCACCCACAACCCGCACCACGCCTACCCGGTCGGCGACCGCTTCCTGCTGCTCAAGCGGGGCCGCAGCCTGGGCTGCTTCGAGAAGGCCGACATCTCGCTCGCCGAGCTCACCCGGCAGATGGCGGGCGGTGCCGAACTGGACGCCCTCGCACACGAGTTGCGCGCCGGCGACGCCGACCCCGCCGATCCCGCCCACGCCTCGGACACCACCGGCTCCTGACCGGCCGGCCGCACCCCGTACGCCCCGGCTCACCCGGCCCTCCCTGCGCTCCCCGACGAAAGGCCCTCCCATGCGTGTCGGTCTCCTCGGTACAGGCCGCATCGGCCTCTTCCACGCCTCCACCCTCGCCCGCCACCCGGCCGTCACCGAGTTGCTGCTCGCCGACGCCGACCCGGACCGCGCCCTGGACGCGGCCGCCCAGCTGACCGCCGGCCCCGGCGGCGCCGAGGTCGTCGCACTCGACACGGTGGGCGCCGTGCTCGCCGCAGGTCCGGACGCGGTGGTCGTCGCCACCGCCACCGACGCCCACGCCGACCTGATCGTCCGAGCCTCCCGGGCCGGGCTGCCGACGTACTGCGAGAAGCCCATCGCCACCGACCTGGCGGGCACCGTCCGCGCCCTGCGCGAGGTGGAACGCAACGGCACCGCCCTGCAGATGGGTTTCCAGCGCCGCTTCGACGCCGGTTACACCGCGGCCCGCGCCGCCTACCGCTCCGGCGAGCTCGGCTTCGTGCACACCCTGCGGACGGTGACCGCCGACCCGGCGCCCCCGCCACCCGGCTACGTGCCCACCTCCGGCGGACTGTACCGGGACTGCCTCGTCCACGACTTCGACGCGGTCCGCTGGGTGACCGGCCGGGAGATCCTCCAGGTGTACGCGACCGGCTCCAACCGCGGCGAGCCGTTCTTCTCCGCCGCCGGCGACGTCGACACCGCCGCTGCGCTGCTCACCCTGGACGACGGCACGCTGGTCAGCTGCACCGGCACCCGCTACAACGGCGCCGGGTACGACGTGCGGATGGAGGTCAGCGGCAGCCTGGCCCAGATCACCGTCGGTCTGGACGGGCGCACCCCGCTCACCTCGGCCGAACCCTCCGGCCCCGCCGCACCGAAGGAGCCGTGGCCCGACTTCCTCAGCCGTTTCCACGACGCCTACCTGGCCGAGCTCGACATCTTCCTGGACGTCGCCCGAGGGCGCCGCCCGAGCCCCTGCACCGGTCACGACGCACTCGAGGCGCTGATCGCCGCCGAGGCCTGCGAGCTGTCCCGCGCACTCGGCGTGCCGGTGGCCGTCGACAGCGTGCGCTCCGCCGCGGCCCTGCGGGCCCTGCCCGCACAGGGGGTGGCCCGATGACCGGGCAGCCGCCGACCGGACAGCCGTCGACCGGACAGCCGCCGACCGCTGCGCTGCGGCCCCGGCTGGCGGCCGCGCCGATCTCCTGGGGCGTGTGCGAGGTCCCCGGCTGGGGCCACCAGCTGTCCGCCGACCGGGTCCTCGCGGAGATGGCCGGACTCGGCCTGACCGCGACCGAGTTCGGCCCGGACGGCTTCCTGCCGGCCGACCCCGCCGAGCGGGCCGCCACCCTGCGCTCGTACGGTCTGGCCGCGGTGGGCGGCTTCGTCCCGGTCGTGCTGCACGAGCCCGACCACGACCCGGTGCCCGCTGTCCGGACCGCGCTGCGGGCGCTGGCCGGCTGCGGCGCCGGCACCCTGGTGCTGGCCGCCGCCACCGGCCGGGACGGCTACGACGACCGTCCGGCGCTGGACGCCGCCGGCTGGCGCACCCTGCTCGCCAACCTGGCCGCGATCGTCGCTCTGGCCGCCGCGGAAGGCGTCACCGCCACCCTCCATCCGCACATCGGGACCATGGTGGAGCGCGCCGAGGAGGTCCAGCGCGTCCTGGACGGCGGCGACGCGCCGCTCTGCCTGGACACCGGCCACCTGCTGGCCGGCGGTACCGACCCGGTCGACCTGGCCCGCCGGGCCGCCGGCCGGATCGCCCACGTCCACCTCAAGGACGTCGACGCCGAGGCCGCCGCCCGGATCAGGTCCGGCGAGGTCGGCTACGCCAAGGCCGTCGCCGCCGGCCTCTACCGGCCGCTCGGGCAGGGCGACGTGGACATCGCCGCGCTGGTTCCGGCTCTGGAGCGCGCCGGCTACCGCGGCTGGTACGTGATGGAGCAGGACACCGTGCTCACCGGCGCACCCGCGCCGGGCACCGGCCCGGCCGCCGACGTACGGGCGAGCCTGGACTTCCTGCTCGCACTGGAGCCCGAGAGGACACCGGCCGGATGAACCGCCCCCACGACCTGATCACCCTGGGCCGGGTCGGCGTCGACCTCTACCCCCAGCAGACCGGTGTGCCGCTCGCCGAGGTCGAGACCTTCGCCCGGTCGCTCGGCGGCACCGCCACCAACGTGGCCGTCGCCGCCGCCCGCCACGGCCTGCGCACGGCGGTCGCCACCGGCGTCGGCGACGACCGCTTCGCGCCGTACGTGCGCACCGCGCTGCGCCGCTTCGGAGTCGACGACAGCCAGGTGGTGACGGTGACGGGCCGGCAGACCCCGGTGGTGTTCTGCGAGATCCACCCACCGGACGACTTCCCGATCCTGTTCTACCGCGCCCCGATCGCCCCGGACCAGTGCCTGACCTGCGAGGACCTCGACCTCGCGGCCTTCACCCGGGCCCGGATGATCTGGATCACCGGCGGCGGCCTGGCCGTCGAACCGTCCCGGACCACCACCCTGGAGGTGGCGGCGCTGCGCGCGCCCGGTGCCGACACCGTGCTCGACCTCGACTGGCGGCCCTCGTTCTGGGCCCGCCCCGAGGACGCCCGGCACTGGTACGCACGGGCGCTGGAGCTGGCCACCGTCGCCGTCGGCAACCGCGAGGAGGCCAAGGTCGCCGTCGGCACCTGCGACCCCGACAAGGCCGCCGATCTGCTGCTGGCCGCCGGGGTGCGGCTCGCCGTCATCAAGCAGGGCCCGCACGGCGTGCTGGCCCGCACCCCCACCGAGGAGGTCGTGGTCGAGCCGATCACCGTCCGGGTGGTCAACGGCCTGGGCGCGGGAGACGCCTTCGGCGGCGCGCTCGCCGCCGGGCTGCTCGCCGGCCGCCCGCTGCGAGAGGTCGTCGAGACCGCCAACGCCGCCGGCGCACTGGTCGCCGGGCGGCTCGCCTGCGCCGACGACATGCCCGAGCCGCACGAGGTGACCGAGCTGCTCTGGCGCAACGCCCGCCGCCAACCGCAGGACCCGCCACTGTCCGTACCACCCCGCGCTTTCACCCTGGCCGCCCACCGACCCCGGGGCGTGAGCCTGTGACCACCGACTCCGGCCCGCTCGCTCTGGCCGCCCGCCGCCGCCCCGACCTGGGCCACCTGACGGAGCTCCGGGCGACCGACCCGCAGGCCGTCGCCAAGGCCCTGCTGCTGCGCCCACGCTTCGACCGGGCGGCGCTGGCCCGGCCGCTGTTCGTCCTGGCCGCCGACCACCCGGCGCGCGGCGCGCTGGCGGCCGGCGGCTCCCCGACCGCGATGGGCGACCGGCACGAGCTTCTCGCCCGCTGCATCGAGGCACTCGCCCGCCCAGGTGTGGACGGCTTCCTCGGCACCGCCGACCTGGTGGAGGACCTCACCCTGCTCGGCGCCCTCGACGGCAAACTGGTGCTCGGCTCGATGAACCGCGGCGGGCTGCCCGGCGCCGCCTTCGAACTCGACGACCGCTTCACCGGCTACGACGCCCGCGGCATCGCCGAGGCGGGTCTGGACGGCGGCAAGCTGCTGCTGCGCCTCGACCCCGACGACCACGGCACCGTCACCACCCTGGAGAGCGCCGCTCACGCCGTCGACCAGCTGAACGAACGCGGCCTGATCGCCATGGTCGAGCCGTTCAGCTCCCGCCGGGAGGGCGGCCGGGTGGTCAACCGGCTCACCGCGGACGACCAGATGTGGGCCAACAACATCGCCCAGGGTCTCGGCCGCACCACCGCCCACACCTGGCTCAAGGTACCGGTGGTCGAGGACATGGAGCGGATGATGGCCTCCACCACCCTGCCCGCGATGCTGCTCGGCGGCGAGGGCGGCGGCGACCGCGACGCGCTCTTCGCATCGTGGCGACGCGCGCTGCGGATCCCCCAGATCCGCGGCCTGATGATCGGCCGCACCCTGCTGTATCCGCCGGACGGCGACGTCGCGGGCGCCATCGACACCGCCGTCTCGCTGCTGGAACGCTGACCGGCACTCACCCACCACCAACCCCCACCACTCCCCGACACCACCAGGAGACACCGTGCCTGCGGACGCGCCCGGCCCCGGCCCCGTACGGCTGCACCTGCCCGACGGGTCCGCCACCCGCGACGGCTACCGCTGCCGGATCGACACGGCGACCGCCGGCTGGACCTACACCTCACTGCGGATCCTCGACCTGGCGCCCGGCGCATCCCGGACCTTCGACACCGGGGACAGCGAGTGGATCGTGCTGCCGCTCTCCGGTGCGTGCCGGGTCGCCTGCGACGGCCGGACGCTGGACCTGCACGGGCGGCCCGACGTGTTCCGCGCCGTCAGTGACTTCGCCTACCTGCCACGTGACAGCACGGCCACCGTCACCAGCGCGGCCGGTGGACGGTTCGCCCTCACCGGGGCCCGGTGCGAGCGGCGGCTGGCCTTCCGTCACGGACCGGCGGACGAGGTCCCGGTGGAGATCCGCGGCACCGGGAGCAACTCCCGGCAGGTCAACAACTTCGCCGGGGTGGACGCCTTCGACACCGACCGGCTGATCGCCGTCGAGGTGCTCACCCCGGCCGGGAACTGGTCCTCGTACCCGCCGCACCGGCACGACCGGGAGCGTCCGGGCGTGGAGAGCCGGCTGGAGGAGATCTACTGGTTCACCATCGCCGACTCACCCGCGGGCACGCCCGGCAGCGGCTACCACCGGGTCTACCCGTCCGGCGACCGCACCCGTTCCGACCTGCTCGCCGAGGTCCGAACCGGTGACGCGGTGCTCGTGCCCGACGGCTATCACGGCCCGTCGATGGCGGCGCCCGGGTACGACATGTACTACCTCAACGCGATGGCCGGGCCCGGCGCCACCCGTGCCTGGCTGATCTGCGACGACCCCGCCCACAGCTGGGTCCGGCAGACCTGGATCGGCCAGGCCGCCGACCCGCGGCTGCCGCTGTACACCGCACCCGCCCGCGGAGCATCAGCACCCGCACCCGCACCGACGGAAGGCCCCGAGCGATGACCGCCGCCAGTCCCGAGGCGCCCGGCGCCGTCGTCCGCCTGACCACCGCCCAGGCGCTGGTGCGCTTCCTCGCCCACCAGTTCACCGAACGCGACGGCCACCGGCAGCGGCTGATCGCGGCCTGCTGGGGCATCTTCGGCCACGGCAACGTGGCGGGTCTCGGGCAGGCGCTGCGGCAGGCCGGGCAGGACGGTCCGGACGGCATGCCGTTCCTGCAGGGCCGCAACGAGCAGGCGATGGTGCACGCCGCCGTCGGCTTCGCCCGCCAGCACGGCCGGGCCGCCACCCACGCCGTCACCACCTCGATCGGCCCCGGCGCCACCAACCTGGTCACCGGCGCCGCCCTGGCCACCGTCAACCGGCTGCCGGTCCTGCTGCTGCCCGGCGACGTCTTCGCGACCCGCCCCGCCGACCCGGTCCTCCAGCAGCTGGAGTCACCTGTCTCGGGCGACCTGACGGTCAACGACGCGCTGCGCCCGGTCTCCCGCTACTTCGACCGGATCTGGCGCCCGGAGATGCTGATCGACGCGGCCCTGCACGCCATGCGGGTGCTGACCGACCCGGTCGACACGGGGGCGGTGACGCTCGCCGTCCCGCAGGACGTCCAGGCCGAGGCGTACGACTGGCCGGTCGCCTTCTTCGCCGACCGCCTCTGGCGGATCCGCCGTCCGCAGGCGGACGCAGGGGAGCTGGCCCGGGCCGCCGAGCTGATCAGGGCCGCCCGCCGGCCGCTGCTCGTGGCGGGCGGTGGGGTCCACCACAGCGGGGCCGAGGCGGCCCTGGCCGCTCTCGTCGAGGCGACCGGCCTGCCGGTCGCCGAGACGCAGTCCGGCAAGGGCTCGCTGCCCTGGGACCACCCCGCGCAGCTCGGTGCGGTCGGCCACACCGGAACCACGGCGGCCAACGCCGCCGCGGCCCGGGCCGACCTGGTGATCGGTGTCGGTACCCGCTGGACGGACTTCACCACCGCATCCGCCACCCTGTTCGGTTCGCCCGGCGTCCGCTTCGTCAACCTCAACATCGCCGCGCCGGACGCCCACAAGCTGGCCGGCGAGCCGCTGGTGGCCGACGCCCGCAGCGGACTGGAGCAGCTCGCCGCCCACCTGGCCGGCCACCGGGTCGACCGGGAGCACCGGGAGGTGTGCACCGCCGCCGCCCGTACCTGGCAGCAACTGGTCGACCGGGCCTACCACGCCCCGGACCCGGCCGCCCGGCCCACCCAGACCCAGCTGCTCGGTGTGCTCCAGGAGACCCTCGCCGAACGCGACGTGCTGGTCAACGCGGCCGGTTCGCTCCCCGGCGACCTGCACCGGCTGTGGCGGGCCCGCGACCCGCGGCAGTACCACGTCGAGTACGGCTACTCCTGCATGGGGTACGAGATCCCGGCCGCGCTCGGCGTCCGGCTGGCCGCCCCCGATCGGGAGGTCTTCGCGCTGGTCGGCGACGGCACCTATCTGATGATGCCGACCGAGCTGGTCACCGCCGTCCAGGAGCACATCAAGATCATCCCGGTGCTGGTGCAGAACCACGGCTACGCCTCGATCGGCAACCTCTCCGAGGCGGTCGGCGCCGAACGCTACGGAACGGCGTACCGCTACCGGGCGCCGGACGGCGGCTACACCGGTGACCCGCTGCCGATCGACCTCGCGGCCAACATGGCCAGCCTCGGCCTGGAAGTCCTGCGGGCCGACACCGTGGAGCAGCTCCGCCACGCCCTGCGCACCGCCCGCGCCGCCGACCGCCCCACCGCCGTGTACGTCGAGACCGCGGCGGCGGCAGCCCCCGAGGACCTCGCTCCGACGGCCACCGCGTCCGCCTGGTGGGAGGTCCCGGTCGCCGAGGTCTCCACCCGCCAGGCCACCGCCGAGGCCCGCCGGGCCTACGACGACGCCAAGCGGCGGCAGCAACGGCACCTGTGACCCCGCTGAAGGCCATCACCGCCGCCCACCTGGTGTGAGTGCCGGGCGCCGGACCGAGGCCCGAGTGGACGTCGACCGGCACGTCCCAGAGCCGAGCGGGAACCGTACGGCTCGCCCGTCGAGGTGTCGAGCTGTTGTTCCCGTTCGGGCTTCCGTCGACCGGGGAAGCCCGACCGGACCCGGCCCGCCGACCCATCCTGAAACGATCGGTCAACGGCTGCTCAGGGGCGCAGGATGATCCGGATCGGGTTGCCCTGCTTGCTCGCCAGGCGCCGGACTGCCTCCGGCGCTTCGGAGAGCGGCAGGATCTCGCTGACGGACCGGGAGAGGTCCAGTCGGCCCAGCTCTGCGAGCGCCACCAACTGCTGGACGTGCTCGACCCGCGAACCGTAGTGGCCCAGGATCTGCTGGCCGAGGTAGCTGAACCGGGTGCCGTCGGTCACCGTGATCGGCTGGTCGCTGAGCCCGACCAGCACCAGCTTGCCCCGCTCGCCAAGGCAGCAGATCGCCTGCTCGCGTACCTGCGGGACACCGGCGAAGTCGAACGCGATGCCCAGCCCGGTGCCGCCGGTGGCGTTCGCCACGGCCAGGTCGAACTGCTCGTCGGCGGGATCCAGCGCGACGTCCGCCCCGAATGCCAGGGCCCGCTCGCGCGCCGCCGGCAGCGGGTCCACCGCGACGATGGGAGCCGCCCCGACCAGGCGCAGCAGCTGGACCGCGTGGGCGCCGAGGCCACCGACGCCCCAGACGCCGACGGCCTGGGCCGGCTGGGTTTGCGCGGTGGTGGTGATCGCCGCCCAGGGGGTGGAGACCGCGTCGGGGATGAAGCAGGCCTGCTCGAACGGCAGGCTGTCCGGGATCGGGGTCACGGTGTCCGCCCGGGCCACCGCGTACTCCGCCCAGCCCCCGTCGTAGTCGACCCCGCGGGTGAAGACCACGCCGCCGCGGGGCTCCCCGGCTCGCAGCAGCACTCGTTGACCGGACGCCAGGCCCGTCACCCCGTCGCCGACCTCGTCGATCGTTCCCGCGTTCTCGTGCCCCAGGGGCACCGTGTCGCCCGACAGCCGCAGCGGCGTGAGACTGCCCTCGATGAGGTGCACGTCGGACAATGTCAATGATCTGCAAGCCCTCATCTGAACGATGCGAAGGACCGGTGGTCATGGGCGGTTCTGCCTTGCGCCTGGAGGCCCACCGTGGTGCCTCTGGCGCGGGCCGTGGCCGCTCCCGTCCGGAGCCGGGTCCGGTGGTACCGGGTGACTCCCGCGCGTCGCGCCCTCGGGCGGCTCAGAGCCAGCCGTGTTGCGCTGCTTTGAGTCCCGCTTCGAAGCGGCTGCTGGCGTTGAGACGTTCCATGAGGGCTGCCATCTGCCGGCGGACGGTGCGCATGGAGACGCCCAGCCGTTTGGCGACCGTTTCGTCGGTGAGACCGGTGGCGAGGAGCGTCAGCAGTTGCTTCTCGGTGGTGTCCAGCCCGGTCCGTGCGTCGCGTTTGGGGTCGGCGCCGAGTGGAACGGCGGTCTCCCACGCCTGCTCGAACATGGCGACGAGGGTGGCGATGACGGCTGGTTCGCGGGTGCACAGTGCGCCCAGGCGGGTGTTGGCGGGGTCGATCGGCACCACGGCGACCTGCCGGTCGAAGATCAGGAGACGAGGTGGCAGGACGGGGGCGGTGCGTACCTCAGCGCCCCGGTCGGTCATCCACTGGGCGTAGGCGAAGGTGGCGGCGTCGTTGCGCACGCTGTGCTGGTAGAGCGTCAGAAGACGGACACCGCGCCCCATCGCGTCCTCGTCGAGAGGCTGCGACGCCTGCAGACTGGCCTGGGACTGGGCCCCGCCCGGCATCACCGACAGGCACTCGTCGGTCAACTCCTTGGCCAGCACCTCCAGCCGCGTCTGGATGGCGTCCAGCCCGACCAGCCGTTGTGAACCCTCGGCTGGAGTGTCGGGTCGCAGGTGCGCGAACTCGGCGACCGCCCGGGCGGCGGCGGCCTTCTGGGCGGCCAGCTCCTGCTGGCGGCGGGCGACGTCCTCCTCCTGGCGCCTCAGGACCACGTCCAGTGCGATCTCCGGGCTGATCGCTCGTAAGGTGCCCGGGTGGTCGAGGGATTGACGCAGGAGGGTGAGGTCGGCGAGCTGGTCGAGCGCCTCACGGACCCGGGTCTCCGGCAGGGCCAGGTGCGCGCACAGCTGGGCCACGCCGAGGCATGGATCGGTGAGCATCGTTCGGTAGACGGCCTCGGCAGCCGTGCTCAGTCCCAGCATCTCCAGCATGTGTTGCCCCCGGTTTCGTCGAACGGGCGATCGCCCCGCTTCCGATCGGTCATCCTCGCAGCCGGGGGAGAGGTTGTGTGCCAACCGAGCAAAGATCGGTCGGATGCCCTCCGCTTTCACACACGGACCGGCCACTCCGAGCCATCCCCATCCGGTACGAGGTGCGGGCCCGACGTCTCGCCCCACCCCGCCATCCGGCTGACCGTCAGGCCGAGCCGGAGGCCGCGACGCCCGTTCTGATCGCCGATCGGCGGTGGTCCGGCCGGGGCCTGGGGCGCGACGGGTGCGGTACGGGCCCACCGGTTGACCCGCGCGCCGCGCCGCCGCGGTCGCCGGTCGCCGTCGGCGCCGACCGTCACCTCGGGTATCCGTCCCGGGGCAGGCGGCCCGCCTGCCGCGCGGCCCTGTGGCTGCTGCTCTGCGGGGCGGCCCTGTCGCCAAGGTGACAGGCCGCTTGGTGACAGCCGGAACCTCTTCTGGGGGCCTTGGGTAACCGGCAGAGTGGTTCTCACCGGAACGGCGGGGGAAGCAAAAACCACCTCGTGTCCGGGAATTCCGAGAAACGAATTTCCCAAGTCCCGCTCATCCATCCGACAGGAGTACCGCCATGCCGAACGCGGCCCGCATTCTCAAGTCCGCCGCCATCGCGGCCGTGCTGCTCGTTGCCGCCGCGCCGACGGCGGTGGCGAGCGGGATCGGCTGGGACGTGCTGCCGTCAGCCGCCGCGTCGGTGGCCGGAGCGCCGGCTGACGGCATCGGCTGGGACGTGCCTTCCGCCGCCGGCCCGCAGGGCGATGGCATCGGCTGGGACTGATTCGTGATGTACCTCGTGAGCCTTTCCCTGGCCTGCCGTGCGAACCCGATGCCCGGTACGGCGGACGCGCACGCCGTCCACGACGTCCTGTGGGCTCATGCCGGCCCAGGTGACGGTCTCGAACACGTCCGCGCCCGCGTCGTACCCGAGGGCATCGACCTCGTCCTGTTCATCAGCGCCACCGGGCACGGCCGGGCCACGGCCCAAGCAGCGGACCTCCTACGGCGCGTGGGGGCGTCAAAGGTGATCTCGCGATACGCCGTTCCTGACGTCATGTGACCTACCTCTTGTAACCAACCTCCTCCCTGACCGCCGCAGCGCCGAGGCACGGGCAGGTCGACCCAGGACGTCCACGTCCTCCCGTGCATTCCGGCCCGCGCCGGTGGTCGACCCGGGGCTTCTGCCGCGGTCGTCGGCCGACACCGTCACGGTCGCTCCCCACGGCACATCTCGTCCCGTCACGTCAGCAAGTCGTCACGCAAGGAGTTCCTCCCATGAACGTTCGTCTCACCAGCCTCACGCACCTCAAGAACGCCGGAGCCGCGGCGATCGCGGCCGCCACCATCACCGGTCTGGCCGTGGTCCCCGCCCACGCCTCCGCAGCCTCGATCGCCACGACCGCGAACAACGAGATCGGCAACGGGCCGTGTGCCCACGATGGTTATGAGTCCGGTGCCGGTGGCCAGTCCTCCAGTTGCGGAAGCGGCGGCGGCCAGTCACACGCCTGGTGCTCGGACTTCGTCGGCTGGGTCTGGGCGCGGAACGGCGTCGCCCACCTGGGCGACCTCGACGACCGCGCCGCCAGCGTCTACGAGTACGGCAAGCGGTACGGCACGCTCCACAGCACCCCCCAGGTGGGCGACGCGGTCGTCTACAACTACAGCGCCTCCGCCGCCTACGCCGATCATGTCGCCCTGGTCACCGCGGTCGGCGGCGGATCGGTCACCATCGTCGGCGGCAACGAGGGACACTCCAGTGGCCACACCGAAGGCATAGTCCAGCGCGAGAGCACCACCAGCTACGCCGTCGGCGACGCCCCCTGGGGCCAGACCATCAGCGGCTACATCTCACCCGCCGGAGTCTCCACCCCGACGACCGTCGACATCACCGGTGACGGCAAGGCCGATCTGATGGTGCTGAGCACCGACGGCACGATAGGGCGCCGGGTCGGGACCGGGACGAGTTTCGGCGGCGGCACCGACGTGAGTGCGGGCTGGCAGAACTTCCTCGGCCAGGCGGGCCAGGGCCGGATCTACTTCGCGGACATCAACGGCGACGGCAAGAAGGACCTGCTCGTCCAGGGCGCGGACGGCAACGTCGGCGGCCACTTGAACAACGGCGACGGCACGAGTTTCGGTGGCAATGTCGCGTTGTCGGCTGGTTGGCAGAATTTCCTGGGTCAGGCGGGTCAGGGTCGGCTGTACTTCGCGGACGTGAACGG
>NZ_JBIURH010000024.1:0-27406 GCF_044740765.1 Kitasatospora sp. NPDC088346 | reverse complement strand
GTCGCGTTGTCGGCTGGTTGGCAGAATTTCCTGGGTCAGGCGGGTCAGGGTCGGCTGTACTTCGCGGACGTGAACGGTGATGGCAAGGCCGATCTGATTGCTCAGGGTACTGACGGCAATGTGGGGGTTCACCTCGGCAGTGGCACGAGTTTCGGTGGCAATGTCGCGTTGTCGGCTGGTTGGCAGAATTTCCTGGGTCAGGCGGGTCAGGGTCGGCTGTACTTCGCGGACGTGAACGGTGATGGCAAGGCCGATCTGATTGCTCAGGGTACTGACGGCAATGTGGGGGTCCACCTCGGCAACGGCACCAGCTTCGGCGGCAACGTCGCGCTGTCGGCAGGTTGGCAGAACTACCTCGGTCAGGCAGGCCAGGGCGCCCTCTACTTCGAGTAACAGCCGGATCGCCGTCCTGGACCCAGCCTGACCCACACCCCGCCAGACCAGTCGGATGACGGGGCGCCAGACCCGCGTTGGCCGATCCCACCATCCGGCGGGATCGGCCAACGCAGTCCTCGGCTGCAGCCCCCGTCGCGCAAGGTCCTGACACGGACACTCTCCAGCACGGTGCAGGCCGCGACTGCCCGCACCGCCACGATCCTGATCACCTGTGCCGAGCAGCTCACGGCCACAGGCCACGGACGGCGATGGCGTGATGCCCCGACCGGTCGGGGCATCACGGCTGGTGAGCAGAGGGGCGTCAGGTCAGCCGCAGGCGATGCCTGCCTGTTCGGTGCCCGCTTTGTGTAGAGCGCCACGCTCCGCAGGTTTCCGGTCCCGCCCCAAACGGACGGCCTTTCCATTCGGAACGCTGGGGGGCCTCACCCGCGCCGAGCGACTGTTCACCTCCCCGGCCACCACGGCCTTCGGCCTGGCGGCGTACCTGTCGGACCATGCGGCGTGGCCGGTGCGGGCCGCACTGCCGCGCCAGTACCGTGACCGGAAAGGTTCACCGGAGTGGTGACATCGGTTTCTCGAAGCGGGGCGTGAGCGGGTCCAGTGTGCTGGGCTGCACCGCGCCGGCCGCGGCCGAGCCGCGCAGCAGTTCGGCCAGGTCGTGGGTGTGTGCCTGCTCGGTGGTCGGCACCGCCGCTGTGATGCGGTCCAGCCGGAAGCCCCGGCCGGCCTGTCGCGTGCGGCACCAGGCGATGAGGTACCACCGGCCGTCGGCGGTGAGCAGTCCCGCCGGTTCCACCGCGCGGTCGCTCTCGCGTCCTGCCGCGTCGGAGTAGGACAGCCGTAGGACCGTGTTGGTGGTGAGGGCCTGTTCCACTGCGGTGCGGACCGTGGCGTCGGACGGCGAGGGCAGCGCGACGATCCGGGTGGCCAGTACCTGTGCCGCCGCCGAGGCGGGGCCGGTCATCGAGGCCGCGATCTTCTGGGCTGCCGTCCGGGCCGCACCGGCGTACGGGACGGAGGCGTCGGCGGTGGCGAGGGCGACGGCCAGTGCCGAGGCTTCCTCGGGGGTGAAGCGGATCGGGGGCAGGGTCATCGCCCGGTCGATCGACCATCCCCCGCCCCGCCCGGGGATGGTACGCACCGGGACGCCGGTCTCCATCAGCGCCTGGAGGTCGCGCTGCACGGTGCGGGTACTCACCTCGAAGCGCGCGGCGAGCGCCGCGATCGTCCGTGGCCGCGGCGCCGCCGCTCGAAGCTCCTCCACCAGTGCGTACAGCCGGGCAGTGCGGTTCATGCCGGCGACGCTACCGTCCCGTGGTGGACAGGAAGTCCAGCTCGCGTTGCTGTTCCCGTTCGGTGGCGGTCAGCGGGAAGAGGGTGAAGCCGTGCATGGCACCGGCGACGACACCGAGCTGTACGGGCGCGCCTGCCGCCTGCCACCGTGCGGCCAGGAACAGCGAGTCGTCCCGCAGCGGATCCTCGGTGCCGACGACGATCCGGGCGGGCGGCAGGCCGGCCAGGTCGGCGAACAGCGGTGAGACCTCGGGATCGCGGCGTTGTTCCGCCCCCATGCCCGGGGTGAACAGCTCATAGGTCCGCCGCAGCGTGTCGGTGTTGCTCAGCAGTCGCCGGGAGCCGAAGGATCGCTGACTCGGTGTCATCGACAGGTCGTACGGGCCGAAGAGCAGGTTGGCCGCCCGGAACGCGCCGGTGATGCCGTGCCGGTCGCGAAGGCGCAGGAGCGTCACGACGCTCAGGTGGGCACCGGCGGACTCACCCCCGATCAGCAGCCGTCGGATGCCGAACTCGGCTGCGGCGTGGTCGACCAGCCACCGGGCGGCCGCTTCGCAGTCGTCGGGGCCGGCGGGGAAGGGGTGCTCCGGCGCGAGGCGGTAGTCCACACTGACCACGGCCAGCCGTGCCTGCTCGGCGAGTCGCCACAGTCGTTCGTCCTGCCCGTCCGCGGAGCCGAACGCCCAGCCGCCTCCGTGCAGGTGCAGGTACACGCCGTCGACGTGGTCGGGCACGAACACCCGGACCTTCACCCCGTCCGCGGTGACGCGGTCCTGCCCCTGCGGCAGTCGCGCCGGGGGCGTGTCACCGCCGAGCCGGTTGCGCCGGAGGGCGGCGAGCACGGCCGCGTCCAGCGTCCCGTCGCGTGCCGGGCGGCTCGCGGCAGCGGCCTCGAATTCCTTGTTGAATGCCAGGGTTTCGGCGAGGCAGTCCTCATCGGTGATCGTCATGCCGTCGACCATCGCAGCCGTCCGCGACAACCCCCTGTCACCCTTTCCCGGTGAGCTGCACCACGTTCCCGTGGCGCCGTCGCCACCCCGGGGGAGGTGGCCGTCGTACACCACATCGCGGGAGAAGAACGCTCCTCCAGCAGCGCGATACGTCCGCGGGTCGGATTCGGGACACGGCAGGTCCTTGATCAGTGGCGCGACCAACAGGCATAGCGTGACGGCCGGGAAAGCCCAACGCACTCGATTGCGCCGGAGGAGCCGTGCAACACACCACCACAGCCACTGGGACCCGGCCTCACCGGAAGCCACTGGGCCCGATCCTGCCGGAAGCGTGACGCCCGGCCAGCCATGAGAAGTCGGGGCGGGACGGCTGGCGGTGGTGCTGGTGAGCGAGGCCGAGCACCACCGCCGGCTCCGGTTCCGCTCCGCGGCTCGGGGTCAGGCCGCGTACTGGTGGGCCGGGTAGGTCAGGTAGCCCGCATCGCCGCCCTGGTAGTAGGTGGCCTCGTCGACGGGGGCGATCGGGAGTCCGCCTCGCAGCCGCTCGACCAGGTCGGGGTTGGCGATGAAGGCACGGCCGAAGCTGATGAGGTCGGCACCCATCGCGAGCCAGCGGTCGGCGTCGTCCCGGCCGGTCTGCTTGGGCCCCATCGGAAGCACGGGGTTGACGACGAGGGTGCTCGGCCACGCCCGGCGCAGGGTGAGGAGCAGTTCCTCGTCGGCGGTGGCTTCGAGGTGCACGTATGCCAGCCCGAGGGGGGCCAGTTCGGCGAGCAGCGCGGTGTACAGCTCACGGACGTCGGTCTCCTGCACTCCCCAGAACGTTCCGCCCGGGGAGAGCCGGATGCCTGTCCTGTCCCTGCCGACGGCCTCGACGGTGGCGGTGGCGGCCTCGACGGCGAACCTGATCCGGTTGGCGATCGGGCCTCCGTAGCGGTCCGTGCGCAGGTTGGCGTTGGAGGAGAGGAACTGCGAGATCAGGTAACCGTTGGCGCCGTGCAGCTCCACGCCGTCGAAGCCGGCGTCGATGGCGCGGAGGGCGGCCCGGGCGTACGACCGGGCGTGCTCGGGCACTTCGGCCGTGTCCAGGGCCCGTGGCATCGGGGCGGCCTGCGGCCCGCTCGGGGTGAACACGTCGCCGACGGCGGGGACGGCCGAGGGCCCGACCGGCTGCATGCCGGTGGTGTCGGGGTGCGAGACCCGGCCGCCGTGCATGAGCTGGGCGAAGATCCGTCCGCCGTTGGTGTGGACGGCCGCGGTCGCGAGCCGCCATGCCGCGACCTGCTCGACGGTGTGAAGTCCCGGCGTACCCGGGTTGGACTGCCCGATCAGACTCGGCTGCACGCCCTCGCTGACGATCAGTCCGGCGGTGGCCCGCTGGGCGTAGTAGGTCGCCATCGACGGTGTCGCCAGACCGCCGACGGTGGCCCGCACCCGGGTCATCGGGGCCATGACCACCCGGTTGGGCAAGGTCAGGCCGCCGAGCCGGTAGCCGGTGAACAGGGTCATCTCGGGACTCCTTCGCGGTCGCCGTGCCCGGACGTCGGGCACGGCAGCTACGCTAAAACCTGACACCGACGTCAGAGGCAAGCTGTTGTGACGCGGGACACGGCCGGGAGGACTACATGCGGATCGGCGAGCTCGCGTCACGGGCCGGAGTCAGCGTCCGGTCCGTGCGCTACTACGAGGAGCAGGGGCTGCTCACCAGCACCCGCAGTGCCAGCGGGCAGCGGCACTGCACGGACGGCGATGCCGCGCGGGTCGCGTTCATCCAGCGGCTGTACGCCGCGGGCCTGTCCAGTCGCACCATCGCCGAGCTGCTGCCCTGCGTCGACGAGCCGAGCGAGGCGAACTCCGACTCCGCGCTGGAGCGGATGGCGCTGGAACGCGACCGGCTCTCCACGCACATCGCCGACCTCGTGCGGACCAGGGACGCACTCGACCGACTGATGGCCACGGCCCGGGCGCACCGGGGACAGCAGGGGACGGCGTAGCCGGCCGCCCGGTGAGCCCCGAGCCATCACCCGTCGGCCGTCCCGGCGGTGACCGAACGTCACCTCTCCCTGGACCCTCCGCCCCGGAGCCGCGGCCATGGCGGACCACGTCTCCGCTCGCCTCCGCCGTGATCGCCGGCGGGGTCGGGTCCCTGGACGCCGTACCGGACGTTCGCCCGCCGACGCCGAAACGTCGGGGTCGCCGAGCCGCGCGGGCACCGGGAGCCTCTGCGACGTCCGACGTCCGGCGTGTGCCGAACGCTTGCAGTCGGCACGGCGCGGAGAGACGCTCGGAGCGGGACTGCTCACGGCAAGGAGCGCTCATGTCAACGATTCATCTGCATCAGACGATCGCCGCCACACCCGAGGAGTTCGTCGCCGGGCTCACCGACTTCGGGCCGGGGCGCTCGGAGCTCTTCGGCAACAGCGCGGACAAGTACCTCGAGGTGCACGACCAGGGACCCCACGAGGCCGACGTCACCGAGGGCTCGGCCGGGATCTGGGAACGGTTGCACTACGACTGGTCCGATCCCCACCGCGTCGTCATGACGACCACCGACTCCAACGTGTGGGGCGGAAAGTCGGGCCACACGTACACGTTCACGCCGAAGGCCGACGGGACGACCGAGGTGGACGCCGTCGTGGTCCGGGAAGGCAAGAACTTCAAGGGACGCATGCTCGGCGTGGTCGTCGGCACCGTTGGCAAGCACCACCTCTCGAAGGCCTTCGCCAACACGGGCAAGACCATCGAGGCCCGGCACCGGGCCGACTGAGGCTCGTGAGGTCGCACGGCCCTGCGAGGTCCACCGGGCGCCGTGCGTCCGGTCGTCCGGGGGCGAACGCTCGCGGGCCGGCGCACTCCGTCACCGGACGGCGCAAGGTGCGGGTGGGGTGGAAGGGCGGGAGCATGAACGGAGAACGGTGAGCGCGGCAGGGCGCAGAGGGGCCGTGCGGACTCCTGCGCCCCATCGGCGCGGACGGGTTCGCCGCGGCGGCGCCCAGCGGGACGGCGCCGCCCGGCACCGGACCTGCCGCCGCCGGACAGCCACCGGGGCCGACGGTCCGGCCACGGGTTCCCGAGTCGCGGGACGGGGACGGCCGGGAGCCTGGCGTTCCTCTGCGGGCGAGATCGTCATCGGGTGGCCCCGCGTGTGGCCGTACGGAGGCCGTTGTTCCGGGCGAGGGCGGGAGGAAGTGTCATGACGTGTGTGATGAGGCCGCTGCTCTACGGCGCCGCGGCGGGTGCCGCCGGTACGACGGCGCTCAACATCGTCGGCTACGCGGACATGGCGTTGCGAGCCAGGGCCGCGAGTTCCACCCCGGAGGTCACGCTGCGCGCGTTGGCCGACAGGTTGCATGTGCGCATCCCCGGTGAGGGCCAGGCCCAGGAGAACCGGGTGGCCGGCCTTGCGCCGCTCACGGGCTACGCCGCCGGGCTCGGCATCGGCGCCACCGTCGCACTGGCACGTGCGGCAGGTTGGCGTCCGGGCACGGCGGTGCAGTGCGCCGTCACCACGGCCGGCGTCCTGATCGGCACCAACGGACCGATGACGGTACTCGGCGTCACCGATCCCAGGACGTGGTCCGCGTCCGACTGGATCTCCGACATCGTTCCGCACCTCGCCTACGCGGTCGTGACCGTCGGGCTACTGGACTGGATGGATCCCGCCGCCTGAGCCCTCCAAGCCCCGGCGGCAGCGGCGGCGAGCCGTGGCGGGAACGCGGCGTCCGTTGCCCTTGTTGCTCTCGGCGTGGTCGTCATGTGACGAACTGCTGCCCGCCGTCGATGTCGTAAGTCGCGCCGGTCAACGCCGTGTTGACCATGAGGTGGATGGCCAACGCCGCGACGTCCGCGGGTTCGACGACGCGCCCGATCGGCAGCATCGCGCGCAGCTCGGCGCGGCGTTCCTCGATCCGGTCGCCCAGCAGCGAGGCCGAGAGAGGGGTGTCGACGAAGCCGGCCGCGATCAGGTTGACACGTACCGGTGCGAGTTCGAGCGCAAGGGCCGCGGTGAACGGAGGGAGCGCGTTGGTGGCGGCGGAGGCCACCCCGAGACCTCGTCCGACGCGCCGTGCCCCGGTGCCGCCCATGAAGACCAGGCTGCCCCCAGGTCTCACCCGGCCGACGGCGTTTCGCGCGACCTCGAGCTCCAGCACCGCGTGATCACTGATCGCATCCCGTACCTCTGCGGCGCTCATCGCGAGCAGCGGCCCGTAGCTCGGGCCGCCGGCCGTCACCATCACATGGTCGATCGGGGTCGGCAGGTCCTGGAAGAACGTCGCCAGGGCTGCGGGATCGGTCGCATCGAAGGCAGCGGTGCGCTGCGCGCCGAGATCGCCGGCCGCGCGCTCCAGCCGGCCGGGATCGCGACCGACGAGGACGAGCTCGGCACCCTCGGTCCGGGCACGTCTTGCCGTCTCCAGCCCGATGCCGGCGCTACCGCCGATGACGACGACGGTCTGGCCGAGCAGTTCGGGCTCACGCCCCGGGGTTGTCACCACTGGACTCCTCCTTCGCGTCCCGCCGTCGGGTGGCATCGGCCCGTCACCGTCAGCGGCCCTCCAGGCGAGTCTTGATCTCCTGGAGTAACCAGCCGTTGCCGTCCGGGTCGCTGAACGAGACGAAGGAACCGTAGTCCGCGTGCTCGGGAGCCGGTCCGTCCACGCGTCCCCGGGTCCCGGCTTGGTGGAAGACGCCTGTGATGTCGTGGAACACCTCGCTCACGTCCACTCCGCACTCGACGAGATCCGCCCGGGCCGCGTCGATGTCGTGGACGGAGAGCTGGAGGCCCTGTGCCGAGCCGGACGGGGCCGACGTCACGCCCTCGCCGAAGATGATCGAGCACAGGGAACCCGGCGGGGTGAACTGCACCACCCGGTATCCCTCTTCGACTGTCAGGTCGGCGTCCAGTCGCCAGCCGAGCGAGCCGTAGAAGCGCCTCGCCCGGTCAACGTCCGAGACCGGCAGGATCACGACTTCCAGTCGCATCTCGCCGGCTTCCACGGGAGGCGTTCCCGTGGTCCCGGCGGATCTCGCTTCCACACTGCCCATTCTCCGCCTCCAGCGGTCGGTGGGTAGGCACGGTCGCAGGACGACGAGGCGGACGGCCCGGAACCCACGCCTCCCGGGTTCCCCGGGAGGCGGACCGTGGTCACGACACGGCTCCCCGGCACCGAGGAAGCGCCCCACACCATGAGAACCGCCCCCACCGGCGCCCGCAAGCCAAGGGGGGTGACACACCGAGTGGCAGCCGCTGACCGGCGCGGGATCGGACGCCGGTGACGTTCGTCAACAACGGAGGCGAACACGATCAGCGAGGCCGATCGCCCGGGTCCGCGTTCAACCAGGCGCCGATCCTCGGCAGGGCCTGGGGGCCGCTGTCGACCTCCACCGACGCGGCGAGGTCGGCGATCGTGACGGCGGCCAGCGACGCGCGCCACGCCGCGTCGGCCGCTCCCATCGCCCGGGCGATGGGGCATCGCTTCGTGCACTGCTCCGGCGGGGTCCCCAGCGGTCCGCGCTGACGTATCTCGGAGCAGACGAACGCGGGACTCGCCCCGTCGACGGCCTGCACCACGTCCAGCAGGCTGACCTCCTCGGGCTTCCTGGTGAGGACGTAGCCGCCGGTCTTGCCCTGGATCGAGTGCACCAGGCCCGCGCGGGACAGCGCCTGCATCTGCTTGGCCAGATAGCTCGGCGACACGTCGTGCAGCGCGGCCAGCCTGGCCGCCGGCACCGGATCGCCGGCCGCGGTCAGCACCACGCAGCAGTGCAGTGCCCACTCCACGCCACCGGACAGTTTCATGCCGCCTCCAACTCGGATACATGATATCCGAGTATTATCCCGGATATCGGCTATCCGAGATTGTGGGGCTCGACTCACGAGGGAAGGCGCACCATGAAGATCACCGTCATCGGCACCGGACTCATCGGCTCGCAGCTCGCCACCGAGCTCACCGCACGAGGCCACCAGGTGACCGCCGCGTCGCTGTCCTCCGGCGTCGATCTGCTCACCGGAGTCGGCCTCGACACGGTGCTCGCCGGCGCGGAGGCAGTGGTGAACGTGACCAACTCACCCACGTTCGACGCGCAGGCGATCGAGTGCTTCCGAACCACGGTGGGCAACCTCCTCGCCGCAGGCGAGCGGGCCGAGGTACGCCACCAGGTGGTGCTGTCCATCGTCGGCGTGGACCAGGTCGCCGAACTGGACTACTACCGCGGCAAGGCGCTCCAGGAGGAACTGCTGCGCGGCGGTCCGACGCCCTACTCGATCGTGCGCGCCACGCAGTTCTTCGAGTTCATGGAGCCGACCATGTCGTGGACCTCGGACGAGACCGAGGTGCGACTGCCCACGACGTTGCTCCAGCCGATCGCCAGCCATGACATCGTCGACGTCCTCGCAGACGTGGCGACCGGCACTCCGCTCGGCGGGATTCTCGAGATCGCGGGGCCCGACACGTTCACGCTCGACGAGATCGGCCGCATGACGCTGGCCGCGCGGGGTGACCGGCGCCCCGTCGTCGTCGACGACCAGGCAGGCCTGTTCGCCGCCGTCCACGGCGACGTCCTCACCCCGGGCCCCGGCGCCCGCCTGGCACCGACCCGTTACCAGGACTGGCTCAAGGGCTGACCGCGCCCCGCCAGGGGCGCCAGGAAGCGCGCGACACGCCACTGACACTGGTACGCCGGGTCGTTGGGCGAGCCTCGCCTGGCCGCACCAGTTCCAGCGACTCCGCACCCGCTACGAGCGGCACGCCGACCTCCACCAGGACCTCCTCAACGCGCCTGCAGCATCCTCCGGCGCCTGCCGCGCGACACCCCGCCCCGGCGACCGGCCCGGCGCCATCCGGCCCGCCCGACCAGATCCTCCTCGTCGACCGCACCGTGCCGCACCACTGCAGCGCCGGTTGGAAGAGAAGGACGCTCCACACGGTTGGGCTAGTGCCGCATCAAGCAACGTTCGCCCTCTTCTGACGAGTCTGCTGCGCTGTCGGTGGCGGTGGGGAAAGCCGACCGGGGTCACGTTCGCTGGAGTGGCCGTCGATACACCATTCCAGCGGACGTGGCCGTGAGATGCGCAACCGACTCGAGTGTCAGCCACTTTGTGGTGAGCGGAGTCGTCCTTCATAACGCCGACTACCTCCGGCAGGACGAAGTGGTCCTGCAAGCGGACTTCCACTCGGAGTGGTATGTCCGCCCGGTCGAGCCGGGTGCCCAAGGGTGACCTGGCCGATGTCCGCGATGGCGGCTCAGGCGACGTTCGCCCTGTCGACTACTGCTCGTAGGCGCGCGTCGGCGGCGTGTTGTTCCGCCAGATGATGTAGCGGCGGATCCATGCTGCCCTGTTCCTTGTGGTTGCCGCGGTCGGTGCCGTCGAGGGCGAAATAGCGCGGGGCGGTGAACTGGGCCTCAATCCGGTTGAGCCAGGAGCTGGTGGTCGGGGTGTGGGCGATCTCCGGACCGCTTGTCGGCGCTCACACCCCGCGGGGGTCAGCCCGCCCTCGTCCGCATATCTCACACATCACGGCTACAGCCACCGCTCCAGACCCATCAGGAACTTCGCCAAGGTTCACCCTGACGAGCCGAACTCAGTGGAGAACCGGGAGGACTGGTCCTCGGCCTGCCCGACGGTCTGGCCGCGATCGACCTGCGCCGACGGGATGGCCGCACCGCCCGGTGACCCCGGCCGCGGGCGTTACGGGGATGAGACCGACGCGATACCTCCCTCCAGCACGCTGGCATCCAGGCCGAGGGGTTCCCCCACCGGCCGGTCGCCGTCGGACCGGAGGAGGACGCAGGACGAGATGCGGAAGAGTTTCAAACGGCCGTCGGGCGCACGGCTGGTGGGCCTGACCGGGCTCATGTGCCTTGCGCTGGCGGGGTGTTCGTCGGGTGTACAGCCGGTCGGGGGGGCGGTGCAGACGGCGCAGGCGCCGTCTGCGCTCCCGACAGCTGCGGAGCTGCATCTGCCGGTGGAGACCTATCTGTTCTCCGACGCGGACTCGGTGAAGCTGGCCCGGGCCGGGGCCGTGCTGCGCAGGAAGTGCCTGCAGAGGTTCGGCCTCGACCAGGCTGTCACACCCGCCGGCCAACCGACCGGACCCCGCACGTTCATGGAACGTCGGTACGGCGTGACGGACCTGGCCCAGGTGGCGGCTGACGGCTACCACCTCGGTGACCGTGACCCGCGGACCCACCCGGTCGAGAAGCCCACGTTCTCCGCCGAGCAGCAGAAGGCGCTCACCGGGAAGACTGGTGCGGGTGGCGCCGAACTCCGGGTCAACGGTGTACCCGTACCGCCCGGCGGCTGCTACGACGAGGCGAAGAAGGAACTAGCCGGCTCGGGGGCGCTGGGCTCGAGCGACGTGGCCCAGCGCGCTGATTTTGAGACCTTCAAGGCCAGTCTGTCGGTGCCGCAGGTCAAGCGGGCCTTCGACGCCTGGTCCAGCTGCATGACGGGGAAGGGCTACTCCTACCCCAATCCGCTGGATGCGATCAGCGACCGCCGTTTCCAGGGGGATTCGCCCACGCAGCTGGAGCGCGAGGTGGCGACGGCGGACGTGGTCTGCAAGCAGCAGGTGCATCTGGTCGACACCTGGTTCGCGGCCGAGACCTCCTTGCAGAACGAACTGATCGCCCGGCAACAGGCCGACTTCACGGCGGCGCTCAAGGTGAAGGGTGAGCAACTCGCCAAGGCCGATGCCGTGTTGCGCGATCAGTGAAGCAATCTTCCACGATGAGAGGACCGAAAGAAATGAAGCGCACCCTCAAGCTCGCCGCGGCGGCCCTTGGTGCTGCCTTGCTCGTCCCGGCTTTCGCCACTGCTGCGCACGCCGACGCGAGCGACTGTGAAAAGTGGTCCTTCTGTTTCTTCTACAACTCGAACCAGCAGGGCTCCCACGACACTCTGGGAGACAGCGTGCCCAACCTTGCAGGCTACATCTTCACCAGCCCCGGAAACGGTCAGGGCCAGCCCGTCAAGAACAACGCCGCATCTGTCGTGAACAACGGGTGCCCAGCCCACGTGTACTTCAACTCCAACTTCAGCGGCCCGAACGATTTCATCCCCATGTTCGAGTCGGCCAACCTGGAGAACACGTACAACGAGAACGCCTCGCTGTCCTTCACCACGCAGCTCTGCGCCTGACCATGCAGCGCAGCATCAAGCAGACCGTCGGCCGCCTGGGTGTTGCCGTGATCGCCGCCGTCGGTTCGGCGGTCGCCGTGCCCTCGGCGGCTCAGGCAGCCTCCTACAACGGGGTGTGCGGCTCGGGTTACAACGTCATCGACTCGATAGAGCTCGCGGGCGGCACCGCGTTCCTGACGTACAACAGCTCGACGGGTAAGAACTGTGCCGTGACGGTCCGCAATATCCCCGGTGGTCCGGTCTACGTGATCGCCAACATCCGGGTCGCCGTCGAGGGGAGCCCGTGGCAGAAGGACGGCGACTACTACAGCACGTACGCCGGGCCGGTCTACGTGTACGCGCCGGGCCAGTGCATCGACTGGGTGAGCGCGATCGACGAGGACCTGGCGGAGAAGCTCGACTCCCACTGCAGTTGAGTCCCCGCGAATTTCCATGATGAGAGGACCGAAAGAAATGAAGCGCACCCTCAAGCTCGCCGCGGCCGCCCTGGGCGCCGCCCTGCTCGTCCCCGCCTTCGCCACCACCGCGCACGCCGACGCGAGCGACTGTCCGGAGTCGTACTTCTGCCTGTTCTACAACTCGAACGAGCAGGGGTCCCACTTCGTGGTGTCGCAGAGCATCCCCGACCTTGCCGGGTACACCTTCAACAGCCCCGGCAACGGCCAGGGGCAGCACGTCAAGAACAACGCGGCCTCGGCTGTCGACAACACGTGCCTGACGGTCTGGGTGTACTACAACTCCAACTACAGCGGCCCGAGCGACATGTTCAATTACCACGAAGCCGCGAACCTGGACAACACGTACAACGAGAACGCCTCGGTGAAGTACGCCATCCCCTTCTGTGGCTGAGCCCCGCAGCCGAACAGCCGGGCCCCGGTGAGCACTTGTCGCGTACCGGGGCCCGGCTGTTCGTGCTTGCATCCCCTCCGACTCCGGGAGAGGATCGGCCGATGTTCGAGTTGCTTCCCGGAGTCGGGGTTGTCCTGCCCGGTGGTACAGCCACCCTGCGGTTCGGGTCCGGTGGGGGGAGGGTGGCCGAGGTCCTGGCGGGCCTCGGTGGTGTCCGGGCGGTGGAGGGCGATGCCGGGGGCTGCGCTGTCCGCTGGGGTGACGTCGAAGTGACCGTGCGCGTGGAGCAGGTGGGCAGGGAACTGGCAGTCCGCTCTGTCGAGTTGAGTCGTGGCAGGTCGGCGTCGGGGAGCCCGGGTGGGACGCCGGTGGTGCTCGGGGACATCGACCTGTTCGGCTACCCGGGGGTCGAGGTGCTGGAGGCCCTCGGTGATCGGCTGCCGCCGGAGTTGGAGGTCCGGCCGGTCGACGGGCCCGTCTACCTGACGAGCGTCACCCTGCACGCCACCGCTCCGCGCCCGCCGGTAGGCCGCCGGGCGCGGGAAGCGGCAGCGGCGGAGGAGACCGAGCGTGCCCTGGCCGAACTCGAACCGCTGTGGACCACGGAACGCGACCGGTGGCAGCTGCTGGAGGCCGGCGGCGGCTATCTGCCCTGCCGCCGGGACGATCCACGAACCGTGCTGATGATCTGCCACGAGGCGGTGGCCCGTCGGGTCACCGCCGCCATGCTCGCGGCCGGGGTGGAGGTCGTCCCGGCGCCGTAGGTGTGGTCAGGGCCGCCGGGCACGGGAGTGATCCGTGCCCGGCGGGTGATGCTGAACGGAAAATCGAACCTCAGCTGGGCAGGCGGCAGCGTCCGGTGTGCCGTGCCCGGCAACGTTCGCCTCGTCCCGTAACTGTCCTGGTCGGGCGACTGGTTCTGTTGTGGTCCGGTCAGAGGGGCGGAATCTGCTCGGGTACGAGTCCGGCCTGGCGGAGAAGTCCGTAAAGGTCGGTCTCGCCCCAGAACTCGACGATCCGTCCGTCTCGGAGCCGGTGGACTTGATGCCCGTCATCGTGAGATCCCGGCCGCTGCGGTCGTGGGTGTAGGTGAGGGTGAACGCCACGGTGACCCGGTCGCCGGCCGCGAAAAGGTCATCCACTTGGACGCGGCGGTTGGACAGCCCTGGAGTCAGCACCGCCCCCTCGGGGTAGTGCCGCCCCTGGCCGTGAAGACCCGCGCCATGAACGAGGACGTCCTCGGCAACGAGCTCTTCGAGCGCGGCGACCTCCTTCGTCTCGAAGACCCGAAGGTAGCGGCGGACGACTTCGGCGTTGCTGTTGCTGATGTCTTCGGCTGAGTCGGACATGGAAGGACCGTATCCATCGGCCGATCGGACTCGCCAGGGCACATCCCCGGACGGCCCCGCTCGTCGATGCCGCGCGGGACCCATCCGGTGGAGCATTCAGAATGACCCTGTGGCTGCGAAAGTGAGGGTCCGTGAGATCGACGACGACGAGGGAGGCCGGCTACTGCGGATCATCCGCAGGGGCACCGGCTCGGTGGTGACCTGGCGGCGGGCCCAGATGGTGCTGCTGTCCGCGCAGGGCCTGCCGGTGGTGAAAATCGCAGAGGTGACGTTCACCAGCCCGGACCGGGTCCGGGACGTGATCCACAACTTCAACGCCGACGGCTTCGACTCGCTCTACCCGAAGTACCGGGGCGGACGGCCCAGGACCTTCACCCTGCCCGAACGCCGGGAGATCAAGAAGATCGCCAAGTCCAAGCCGGCTGAGCACGGCCTGCCGTTCTCGACCTGGAGCCTGACCAAGCTGGCCGACTTCCTGGTCGCCGAGGGGGTGGTCGACGACTTCAGCCACGAGGGCCTTCGCATCCTGCTCCGCGAGGAAGGCGTCTCCTTTCAACGCGTGAAGACCTGGAAGGCTTCCAGCGATCCCGACTACGCGGCCAAGAAGGCGAGGGTCGAGCACCTCTACGCGATCGCCGACGGCGAGGTCATACCCGAGGAAGGCGAGCCCGAAGTCGTCTTCTGCATAGACGAGTTCGGGCCGCTTAACCTCCAGCCCCACCCCGGGAAGCAGTGGGCCGAGCGCGGCGGCCGGCACAAGGACCCCGACCGCGAGCCGAGGCCCCGCCGCCGGGCGACCTATACCCGCCCACACGGGGTCCGGCATCTGTTCGCCGCCCGTGGAGAGATCGCCTACACCCCGACCAACAGCTCGTGGCTGAACCGGATCGAGGCCCAGTTCACCGCCCTGCGCTACTTCGCCTTCGACGGCACCGATCACGCCAGCCACGAGGAGCAGGGCAGCATGATCCGCCGCTACATCATCTGGCGAAACAAGCATGCCGGCGACGAACGCCTCCGTGACGTGGTCAACAGGGCGAACGTTGCCTGATGCGGCCCTAGGTGTACTGACCACGGAGGTTGGTGACAGGGCTCACGGCGTGGTGATCTTGAAATGAGTGAGGGCCTTCTGGCTCGGTGTGGATTGCGACATCTGCACCGGCACCCAGAAAGGCCCTCATGCCACACCGTAACGCACCGCTGGCCGAGACCGGACGCCTGCGCCTGGCCCGCTGCGTGGTCGAGGACGGCTGGCCGCTGCGGCGGGCCGCCGAACGCTTCCAGGTCTCGCCGACCACGGCCAGGCGCTGGGCCGACCGCTACCGCACGCTGGGCGAAGCGGGCATGAGCGACCGCTCCAGCCGCCCGCACCACAGCCCGCGCCGGACCCCGACCCGCACCGAGCGGCGGATCATCAAGGTCCGCGTCCTGCGGCGGTGGGGGCCGGCCCGCATCGCCTATCTGCTCGGACTCAACCCGGCCACCGTCCACCGCGTCCTGACCCGCTACCGCCTCGCCCGCCTCGCGCACCTCGACCGGGCCACCGGACGCGTCGTCCGACGCTACGAGCACTCCACGCCGGGCGAGTTGGTCCACATCGACATCAAGAAGCTCGGCAACATCCCCGCCGGCGGCGGTCACCAGGCCCTCGGACGCCAGGCCGGCCGCAGGAACCGCTCGGGGGCCGGCTACAGCTACCTGCACAACGCCGTGGACGACCACTCCCGCCTGGCCTACAGCGAGATCCTGGCCGACGAGCGCAAGGAGACCGCGACCGCGTTCTGGGCCCGGGCGAACGAGTTCTTCGCCCGGGCCGGGATCACCGTGCAGCGCGTGCTGACCGACAACGGCGCCTGCTACAAGTCACACGCCTGGCGTGATGCCCTCGCGGCCGAGGGCATCACGCACAAGCGAACCCGGCCGTACCGACCGCAGACTAACGGCAAGGTCGAACGCTTCAACCGCACCCTGCTCGACGAATGGGCCTACGCACAGCCCTACCGCACCGAACAGGAACGCCGCGACGCCTACCCCGCCTGGCTCCACACCTACAATCACCACCGCGGACACACCGCACTCGCAGGCAAGCCACCTGCCAGCCGCGTTCCCAACCTCATGGGTCAGAACAACTAGGGCGCGAGAGCCAGTTGACTCGATGCGCGGGCCAGCAGGTCGATCAGCAGAGCGCGTTCCTCGGGGCTGAAGCCGTCAGCGATCCGTCGCTCGATGGCGACGGCCTGCGTGTCGGCCTGCGCGAGCAGTCGGCGTCCGTCGTCGGTGAGGCGCACCTCGGCCACTTTGCGATGCCAGGGATGCGGCTGGCGGGTGATCAGCCCCTTCGCCTCCAGGTTGGTGAGCACCGTGGCGACGGTCTGCGGGGTGACCAGGCAGGCGCGGGCGAGCGCGGCGGCGGAGAGTCCCGGCTGGGCGTCGAGCGTGTACAGCGCGGCGTACTGCGGAACCGTCAGCCCGAGCGGCCGGAGCGCGGCGTGCTTGGCCGCCATCAGCTCCTGCTCCACCCGCTTGATGTGCAGCCCGAGGCGTTCCGTCACCGGCATCTCCATGAGGCCGATCGTACGCCACTGGCTCGAACCCTGGCTTATGCCAGAGCTCTGTCACATGCCAGAGCTCTGCTATCTTTGCCTCTCGCTCAGCACTCACTCATGGAGGCACCCCTTGGCCAACCGGGAACCGCTTGATCACGTCGTCGCCGGGGCCGGCCCGGGTCTGGTCCTGATCCACGGCACTGGCGCTGACGCGACCTCGAACTGGGGAGCTCTCATCGACGCGATGCGTGACCGGTACACCGTCGTTGCCCCGAACCTGCCCGGCGCCGGCGCCACCCCTGTCGACCCGGCACCGATCGACCTGGACTCACTCGCCGACCGGGTCGTCTCCACCGCCCGGACCGCTGGACTGGAACGGTTTCACCTGGTCGGCCACTCGGTGGGCGCCGCCGTCGCCACGGCCGTGGCCGCCCGGCACCCCGCGGCCGTGACCTCGCTCGTCCTGCACGCCGGATGGGTCAGAACGACCCCGCGCGAGGCGTTCATGTTCGACCTGTGGGCGCGCCTGCTGCGTACCGACCCAGCCCTGCTGGCCCGCCAGTTGATCCTCACCGCGATGGGGCCCGGCCTCCTCGGCCCCCTCGACGACGCGCAGTTCGCCGAACTGGCCGAGGGTTTTGCGGCCATGCTCGATGAGCGAATCCTCGGGCAGATAGAACTCGACACCCGAATCGACCTATGCGACGCGGTGGGCCGGATCACCGCACCCACGCTCGTGCTGGCGAGCGCCGACGATCAGATCATCCCGCCCCACCACCAGCGCGAACTGGCCGCCGCGATCCACCAGGCCGATTACCTCCAGGTCCCCGGCGGCCACGGTCTGCCGTTCGAGGACCCTGTGCGGTTCTTCTCGATCATCGCCGAGCACGTGGACCGGCGTCAGGCGCAGGGCCAGGGCTGAGGCCACCTGGCCAGAGTGTTCCGGCTGCGGCCTAGTACTCCAGCAGCGGTTCGCTATTTGGGCTGGTCAGAGGCCGTGTTTTGAGTCTAATGGGCTGACGCTGCGCCAGCGGCGGGTTCGGGGCGGAGACCATCCAGCAGGGTGGTGCGGCGTCGATAGTGGCAGCGTCGGGCAACGGTCTGGCGTCTACGCCGCCAGAGAGACCAGGCCAGAGCGAGGTCCAGCACACTTCGGTGAACGCACGTCACTGAGTGGACAGTTGCCATGAGCCGGCGGATCTCTGCCACGGTGAGGGGCGCCAGGTCGCGGGAACCGTTTCTGCTGCCCCCCTTGCAGCGGCGTCGGCGGTCATCGCGGCGAGGAAGGCATGGGCGAGCATGGCCAGGCTGATGTGCCGGTACCAGCCTGGATAGCGTCGGACCTCGTACTGGTCCAGGCCGCACTCGTTCTTCGCGGCCTGGAAACACTCCTCGATCGCCCAGCGGGAGCCGGCAACGCGGACCAGGTCGGCGACGTCCGCGCCGATCGGGGCGTGGGCGAGGTAGTAGGCGAGCTCGTCGGGTCGGCTGATGCTGCGGCGGGCCAGGACCCAGCGGCGGTGGGTAGGCTCGTCGCCATCGAGGTAGGGGTTCCCGGGCAGCTGGGCGGCGGCCCAGTCGTAGATCCGTGGCCCCTTGGCACCGTTGCCGCAGGACAGCCGCTGCCAAGCGTCGTCGGGTGCCTCGGCAATCAGCTGGTCGATGCGCCAGATCCCGGCGAGGGACTTGACCTATTGGGATTTGGGAACGCCAAGACGTAGCCGACGCCGGCCTCCTCGATCATCCGGCGGAACTTCCACTCGAGGCCGTAAGCCGAGTCCGCGGTCACCCAGGCGATGGGCAGCGGAGAGACCAGGGCACGCAGGATCATGGTCCGGGCCAGTTCGGTCTTCGTCGCGAACACCCGGTCCTCGGGGATCCGGGCCGCCTGGCACCGTTGCGGATCGTCCGTCCAGGACTTGGGTAGATAGAGTTCCCGGTCGACCAGGGCCCGGCCCTTGGCGGAGGCGTAGGCGGCGAACACTCCGATCTGGCAGTTCTCGGTGCGGCCCGCGGTGCCGGAGTACTGGCGTTGCACGCCGGCCGATGTGGTGCCCTTCTTGATGAATCCGGTGTCGTCGATGATCAGCATGCCGCCGTCGCAGCCAAGGCGCTCGGCGACGTATTCCTGCAGGTCATCGCGGATGTCTTCCGGGTCCCAGCGGCATGAGGCGAGTAGTCGCTGCAGTCCGTCTGCTGTCGCGTGACCCGCGTACTCGGCGAGCTGCCAGCCGTTCTTCCTGCCGACCGGCCCCAGCAGGCCACGAACGTAGTCCCGCATCCTCCGGCGAGGCTCGGCCCGCGCGAACCTGCCACCGACCCGCAGGAACAACTCTTCGAGCTCCGCCTGCCACTGCCCAGAAACAAGATCCCCGATCACCCGGGGAGGCTGCCCAGAGGCACAGAGTCAGCCTCATAAACCACCCTGCTGGATGGTCTCCGCCCCGAACCCGCCCCTGGCGCAGCGTCAGCCCATTAGACTCAAAACACGGCCTCTGACCAGCCCAAATAGCGAACCGCTGCTGGAGTTCTAGGAGCGCGCCGCCAGCTGTCCGGGGGAGTGCTCGTGACACGCGCTGGCCACGGGCATCCGCGGTCGGTACTCCAGTACGTGCCGCGTGGGGTCTGGTCGGCGGTGGGTCAGCACCGCGACCTCCCAGCCGAGCTGGTCAGGTTTCACACCCGCACCGTGCAGTCGCCGTCGCCGGCCAGGAGCTGTGCGACGTGACCGCGGTGCACCTGCCGGCCCTGGCCGAGGACGGCACCCGGTCCGCACCGGCCTCGGCGCGCAGCTGGTCGGGGCCGTCGAGCAGGCCGGACGGGAGCGGGGCACGACGGAGCTGGTGCTTCGCGCCCGGGTCAGGTCGCTGGGCTCCTACGAGCGGCTCGGCCACAGCGCCGAGGGCCCCGAGGACCTCAACGTGGGTGTCCCGCCCGGGTGGATGACGCGGGCGCGGTAGCCCTGTCCGCCCATGCCACTCCATGTGTGCCGGTGGGAGGGGCTGGGTACGGTCGCGCCGGGGCGGTGCCCCGCTCGGTTGTGACCGTGCTTCGGCCGGCGCGAAACTTACCATCTGCTTATGGATCCATTACCTGTATGAGGGATCGTCGGCCACCAGGGTCAACGGGGAAACGGTCCAGCCAGGTTGGTGAGCGTGAGTCAGATGAGCAGCGGGGGGTTCAGGATCGACCTCCAGGAGGTCGAGGCGGCCGCGAGGAAGATCCTGACCCTGGTCGCGGAACTCGTACCGCACACCGCCGAGGTGGAGGCCGCGGTGCAGGGGGTCTCCCGGGCCGAGTACGGCACCGATCCGGTGGGTGCGGCCCTGCTGGGCGGCGGGTCGGGGGTCGGTGGCCTGGTCGAGCACCAGAAGCAGGCCGTCGAGGGCATCCGCAGGTACCTCCAGAACTCCGCCGCGATGGCGGACAGCCTGCTCCTGATGTGCCGCCACTACCGCGAGGCCGACGACGGCCATGCCGCCGAGCTGCTGGGCATCCTCGGCGAGGCCGGCGGGCAGGCGGCCGGTGGGCAGGCCCCGGGTGTTCGGGCCCCAGGTGTTCAGGCCCTGCCGCTCGCGAGGCCCGCGCCGCCGGTGCGGGGGAATCCGGCCGCCTAGCCCGGTCGGGTCGCCGACCGGCAGGCCCGCCTCTGCCCACCGCTGGCAGCTGGAGGCCTGCCTGCCGTGTGTCTGCTTGTACCTCCACGACCGGACATCCCGGTTCGTCCCAGAAAGTGACCAGTGATGATCGAGCTGCCTGCCGACCTGGCCGAGGTGCTCAAGACCGTCCAGAGCAGCCCCAACGGGTCGGGCATCGCCTTCCCGGACGCCGACGAGGGCCGACTCGCCGAACTCGCCGCGGCCTGGGAGGCGTGGAACACCGCGGCCGACCCCCGGGTGCGGAGCATCGTGGCGAGCGCGCAGCAGGCGTTGGCCCACATGTCCGGGGAGGCTGCCGACAACTTCCAGCAGTACCTGGAGAAGTACGCCGGCCGCGACAACGCCCACGCCGTCACCACGCTGGAGACCGGACTGGCCATGGCTCGGTGCCTGCGCGGCGCGTCGGACTCCGTCACCCGGGCGAAGACGGCGATGGTGCAGCAGCTCAGGTCCACCAAGGAGTACCTGGACGCCGGCCTGCCCGGTGCCCTGCCCGAGGTCGCGGGCCAGTCAGAGGGCGTCCGGAAGGCCGCCGAGTCGTGCAAGGAGTTCGCCGGACAGGTCGGCGCCGACGTCGACTCGATGCTCCGTCAGAGCGCGGGCCAGGTCGAGCGCATGACGGGTGCCGGCCAGGCCTGCCTGCTCGGTGGGGTGGGCACGGCCTACTCGGCGACGGCTGCCGCCGGTGTGGACGGCCCGGCTGACGGCGCCGCGGGCGGGGCCTCGGCCGCCGCGGCCCGGCCGGTGCTCGCCGGGCTGGGCGGGCCCGCCACGCTGCGGTCCGAGTTCGCCTCGGCGGAGGTGCCGGGGGCCGCCGCCTGCCGGCCGGGGGCCGGCGCCCCGCCCGGCCTGAACCTGGCGGGCTTCACCGGCGCCGACGCGGGTACCGGCGCGCAGAGCGGGCCGTCCTCCGGCGGCGTCGGCGACCCGGCTGCTGCGGCGGGCTCGTCCTCGGGATCGCTCGGTGCGGCCGGTGCGGGTGGCGCCGGTGGCCGCCTGGCTGCCGGCGGAGGGTTGTCGGGCCGGGCGCGGGCGGGGTCCACGCCGTCCGTCGCAGGCGCGAGCCTCGGTATGCGGTCCGGTACGGCGGCGGGGGCCGCGGGGGCGGCGGGCCGGGCGGGAACGGTCGGGCAGGCCGCACCCGGCATGACGCGGCAGACGCCGGCCTCCGGTACAGCCGGTACCGGCGCGAGGGCGGGCGCGGGCGCTGCCGCCGCAGGAGCGAGCGCCGGGCGGGGGCCCGGCATGGGCGGCATGCACGGCATGGGCCATGGCGGGGGCAGGAAGGGACCACACGGCAGGCCCAGGGCAGGCCTCGTCGTCGAGCAGGTGGCGGAGGACGAAGCACTCGCCGACTCCGGGGTGCACGGCCGGGCCACCGAGGCCCAGCCCGGCGACCGGCAGACACAGCGGGCGCGCCAGCGCTGGCTGGACGATGCCCGGACCGGGACGGTCGAACAGCGCCGGGCGGGTGCCCCGCCGGCCGCGGCCGCGAGGGAGGAGCGCCCGCCGGCACCCGCGGGCGATTTCCTCACTCAGCTGACCGGCGTGGTGCTGGGGCCCAAGGCCGGGAACGGGGGCCAGCCAGGAGCGGGGACGGCGACCGGCATGAGCGGTGCGGGTGCAGGTGCGGGTGCCGGTGCCGGCGTCGGGCAGCCGGAGGGCCGCCCGTCCGCCGAGGCCCCGTACCCGGAGCAGATCGGCGCGGCGGCCGCGCGCCGCCAGGGCGCTCCCGGCCAGGGCGCCCCGGGCATCGGAGCGGGGGCCCCGAACGGAGCGGACACCGGCGGGAAGCCCGCGCAGCGTTGGGAGGAGGGGGGCTATCAGGTGCCGAGCCCTCAGCTGCGCGCTGCCCTGGCGAAGCTGGCGGCCGCGGGGGAGCTCGACAGGGCCCGCTCCCGCCAAGGCGGCCCCGAGGCCGTCCGTGCCGGAGGAGAGCCCCCGGCCGTGACCGGACGCGGGGAGAACGTGTAACGCGTGCTGTCGGCCCGTCGGCCGCCGCGCGCAGCAACATTCGCTCGCCGGTCGCCCGACCGGCGAGCGGCACAAGTCGGGGAGAAGGCGTCATGGAAGATCTGTTTCGTACGAAGGTGCATGGACCAGGCGAGGTGCGGACACCAACTCCGTTTCCTGCGAAGGGGCTTGAGACGGCGACGATGGCGACGGGTTCGCCGGACGGTGGGATGGCGACGGAGGTCGTGAGCCGGGCGGGTGTGGGGACCCGTCCGCAGAGTGCGCCGGGTGTTGGGACGGCTGTTCTCGGGACCGGTTCGGCGGCGATGGGGACGGCAACCCTCACGGCCGGCACGGCGGCTCCGGCGGCGTCCGCTGCTCCCGCCGCCGCTGCGAAGGCCAACGCCGGGACGGGTTTCGAGGTCACCCCCGAGCAGTACCGGACGGCGGTCTCCCCGATGCTCGCCGCCACGGACCGGGTCTCCGCGGCGTACCTCGCCCTGGACGGCTACTTGACCAGCATGAACGCCACCGACCCCTGGGGCAACGACCACGCGGGGCACCAGTTCGCCGAGGGCGAGAAGGGCTACCTCGCGTACAGCGCCGGCACGCTCAAGGGCCTCAAGGGCCTCCCGGCCGCGCTGCACCGAATCGCGGACGGCCTGAAGCTGATGGCACAGAACTACGAGACCACCGAGCAGCGGGTCGTCGGCGGCCTCGACGGCAGCAAGCAGGAGCTCGACGCCTACCGCCCGATGAACCCGCTCCCGGCGGCCGCGCTGCCGCAGGCACCCGCACCCGTGGCGCCGACCCTGCCCGCCCCCCACGTCGGCCCGATGGTGTACACCGGCGGGAGGCGCTGACCATGGCTACCGAGCTCCCCGAGCCCCTCCAGTGGGTCCTGCTGCTGCTGTCCGGCACCCGCTGGCCCGAGGCCGACGAGGACAGTCTGCGAGGTATGGCCGAGCACTGGCGCACCATGGCCGAGACCCTCAACGAGGTCGAGGAGTCGGCCGACGCCGCCGTCAAGCGCGCACTGACCGGTCAGGTCGGCGTGGCGGCCACCGGACTGTCCCAGTACTGGGACCAGTTCACCGTCGGCAAGGGCGAGGCCCAGCCCGGCGTCTTCCCCGGCCTGGCCAAGGCCTGCGAGGGCATGGGCGAGATGTTGGAGTCGATGGCCAACTCCGCCGAGACGGCGAAGATTCAGATCATCGCCCAGCTGGGCATTCTCGCGGTCGAGATCGCCACGGCCGAGGTGGAGGCGCCGTTCACCGCAGGCCTGTCGCTGGCCCAGATCCCGGTCATGGTCGGCGTCAGCCGCACCGTCGTCCAGCAGATCCTGAAGAAGCTGGCCACGGAGGCGATGAAGTTCGCCGCCAAGCAGGCCGTCCAGATGGCCGCCATCAACCTGCTCGCGCAGAGCATCCAGGTCCTGGAGGGGCACCGCAAGGGCCTCGACATGAAGGAGCTCGGCCAGAACGCGGTCGGCGGCGCCGTGGCGGGAGCCTCCGGCAACCTGCTGGGCAAGGGCATCGGCGCGGCCGGTTCCAAGCTGGGCGTAGGCAAGGCGCTGGGGACCGTCCCGGGCAGGATGGCGACCGGCGCGGCGGTCGGCGTGGGCGCGGACGTCGTCACCCAGGCCGTCACCACCGGGACGGTGGACAGCCACAGCCTGCTCGGCTCCGGTCTCAGTGGGGCCAGCGCCGCCGGCCTGCATGCTGCGGGCGCCGCGGTCAACGAGCACTTCAAGGCCCCCGTGACGGAGGTCCCACACGGCGGGGTCCCGGGTGCAGGGGGTCCGGAGCCGGCCGCGGGCGCGCACGGTCCGGAGCAGTCGCCGTCGGCGGCCTCGGGCAACCCGGCCGGGACGGAGGGCGGTACGGGCACGGGTGGCAGCCGCGGCATGCCTGCGGCGTCCGAACACGCGGCCGGGGCGGAGGCGCACCCGGCGGCCGAGCACGGTGCACCGGCGGGCGGTACGCACGACGGCGTGCCCGCGGGCGGCCAGCACCCGGCGGCCGGCTCGGAGGCGAGCCCTGCCGGTGCGGGTGGTACGCACGGACCGGCGACGGAGCCGGCCGGCGGTGCGGCGCAGCACGCGGCCGACGGCAGCGGTGCCGCGCAGTCGCAGGGCCAGTCCCACCCGGCGGCTCCGCCGTCGGAGCACGGCGGTGCGGGCGGTGGCTCGCCCGTGTCTGCCGCCCACGGGAGTGAGGGCGGGTCGCCCATGCACGGTCCCTCCGCCCCGGCGGAGGGCGGCGCACCTTCCGCCCATGGCGAGGCCTCGCCCGCCCACGGCGGCGGCACGCACACGCCGATGACGGAGGGGACGGCGCCGGCGGCGGCCGGATCGCACGCGCCCGGGTCCGAGGCGACGCCTGCTCAGCACGTCGGCCCCGCTTCGGCGCACGAGGCGGCGCCGGCCGCGGTCCCCCACGAGAGCTCCGTGGCGCCCGTACTGAGCCACTCCTCTTCGCTGCCGCTCCACGAGGCCGCGCCGGCCGGCGCGCAGGCAGCGCACGAGACGCCCGTCCCGGCGGGCGGCGGCCGCCTCGGCGCGGATCTGCCGCAGGTGCATCTGCCGCAGACGGAGGCCGCGTCGGTGCATCCGGTGGCTGAGGTTGGTCCGCGGGTGCAGCATGTGGCGGATCTGCCGCAGGTGCATGTGCCGGTGGAGACCGGGCCGGTGCGTCCGGTGGTCGAGGTTGGTCCGCGGGTGCAGCATGTGGCGGATCTGCCGCAGGTGCATGTGCCCCAGACGGAGGTCGCGGCCCTTGCTGCTCCGGAGGCGCCGGTCCGTCCGGTCGGGTCCGGGGCCGACGAGATCCGGCTCGCGAGCCCGGCCGAGGGCCCGTCCTCCGGTGCCGGCCGGCCGGTGAGTGCCATGCCGGAGATTCACCCGACGCCGGTCCTGAACAGCAGTGCCACCGCGCCTGCCCCGGGTACGGCGGCCTCGTCGTCCGCACGTCCCACCGTGCAGCCGGGCCATCCGGGCGTTCATGTCCCGGCGGACTTCCGGACGGGCCCCGTCCGCCCGGAGGCGCCGCACGCCGTGCGGAGCCGCGTCGAGTCGTCCCCCGCCCGGGTGGAGGGCGGCCCGGGGCGGCCGGGCACCGGCCGGCAGGCCCGCCCCCTGCACGAGCATCCTGCCGGGCCCTCGCTCGTCTTCCCGTATCAGAAGTCCGCGCTGCAGAAGGTGCTCTACAAGGCGGAGAAGCTGCTGGTGCCTGGCACTCCCAACAACCTGTCCGCGCTGCTTCCGGGCCTGCCGCACAGCAGCCCCGGGGGGAAGCACCTGCACCCGGTGACCGGCAAGGGGGATCCTCTTGAGGGCACCCACCTGAACAAGCGCACCAAGACGTTCAAGACCAACCTCGACCCGATCACCTTCAGCGACCTTGCGTCGCCGGTCAGGAAGAACCTCCTGAAGACGACCGAGGAGGCCATCAAGACCCTGCCGTCCTACAAGTTCGAGCTCTCGGGACACGAACGGATCGAATTGGTGGCGCGCCAGGACTACCGGACCGCCGACTACTGGAACGGACAGGACGCCCGCCGCGCGCAGCTCGACGAGATGGTGGCGGCCAACGGGGAGCGGCAGCCGGCCGGCCTGCCTCACGAGGCCCTGGCCAACGTCGACAGGGTGCTGGGAGACGCCCACGACGCCATTTCCGGCGCCCGCGCCGTCCTTGGGGAGCACGACGGTTTCGTTCTGGGGGAGGGCCACTCCGCTTCTCGGACCTGGCCGTTCCTCAAGGACAACATGGCGGCTCTGCACGAGGCGGGTGTCAGCACCGTCTACCTGGAGGCGCTGCGCGGTGACAGCTTCCAGCCGCTCATGGAGGAGTTCCTGCGCTCCCCGCAGGACAAGCCGATGCCGCCGGAGCTCAAGTTGATGATCGAGCGGTACGACCGGAGCTGGAACTCCCTGGAGGGCAACGATCTGCACGCCATGGTGCAGGAGGCCAAGGTGCAGGGAGTGCGGGTCCAGTTCGTGGACGGACTTCCGACGACCGGTAACCCGCCGGGACCCTGGGGCGTCTTCCAGCGCGCGGGGCGTTTCAACACCTATGCGGCCGATGCCATTGCGGGGGATGTCGAACGAGCGGGGAAGTACGTGCTGGTCGTCGGTAAGGCGCACGTCCACCCGCACGACGTGCCGACGGCGCCGCTGCCCGACGGGATGGCCCCCACCACGCACGCGGCGCCCGGGCTCTCCCAGCTGCTGGATGTGCCGGGGCTGGAGCTGGGGCCGCGGCGGACCGCCGGCGAGAGCGGTGGTCAGGGTGCGGATGTGATCGTTGCCGAGTCCGGTCCGGAGGTGCTGAGCCGCATCGTGCCGTAGGGCCGTGCCGGGCGCCGGCCCCGGCGCCCGGCGAGGCCTTCCCCCGCGGCCCGCACCCGCACCCGCGCCTTCGCCCCGCCCGTGGGCGTCGTACCGCGGGGCGCCCCGGGCCGCCGCCCGACAGCAGGCAGAGCGCCGTATCCCGTGCCGGGCCGCGGAGCCGGGCCCGAAGGCGCCTCCGTGCCATGAAAGGCCAGCAGCGTACTGGCGCAAAGCGATGCCCACCACGCCGTGTGCTGCGACCGGTTCGAACAGCGGACGCCCGGTCAGTTTCGCTCGACTCCGTGGAGTTGACGCTCACCGACACCACAACTGCGCGGTGGCCGGCGAACCTGCCGCCCTGCCTCCGTGGTCAAGGTGGTCCGGGTCACGGGTCTGTTCCGGAGGTCGGCGTCGGCGTCGGCGGTGCGCGTCGGGCGGCGTGATCCGGTGTCCGGGCAGGTCAGCGGCGGGGTGTGGCCCGGTACGGCGGGGGCGACGCGGGTGATTTCGGGCCGTACATGTCACAGCATTGTCCTGGAGGCGGCCCGGGCGGAACGGTTCGTCCGGGTGGGCGGTCCTGGTCTTCGGAAACCCGCTCGCACCCGAGCACCAGGCATCGCCACCCCACCCGGAGGAAAACACCATGCGCGTGCGCCCGCTCGCCTTCGCCGCCCTGGCCGTCGTCGCCGCCCTCTCGCTCACCGCCTGCCAGGACGACGAGACGGGCACCGCACAGGGCGCCCCGTCCGCGTCCACCGGTACCACTCCCGGCGGAGGTCCGGCCTCCGGCGGTCCGGCCTCCGGCGGTCCGGCCTCCTGCCTGCGTTCCGCGTAATTCAGGGGCTCTGGAGTCCCTGCCGGGTTGAAGGTGCAGGTCAGCTGGGTGGGGGCTGGTGACGCGGTCGGATTCGCCTAGAGACGCGATTTTGCGGATTTGCC
>NZ_JBIURH010000023.1:0-112865 GCF_044740765.1 Kitasatospora sp. NPDC088346 | reverse complement strand
TGTGTACCCTACGCGGGGGGGCGGCCTCGCCGGCGTGCCGTCCCCCCCCCCCGCCCCCCCACCCCCCCAACCAACACCCCCGCCGCCCCCCCGCCACCCCGCGGGGCCCGCGACATCGCCGCCATAGTCCTGTTCGCCCTCGGCACTGCGGGACTCAACACCGCCGCCTACACCACGGACCCGCGTCTCGGCACGGCCTGCACCAGCCTGTGCGCGCTCACCGTCGCCACCATCCTCGGGCGCGACAACGAGCAGCAGTAGGAGGAGCCCCGCCCATGTCCCGCCGATGGTTCCCCACCCTGCGCAGCACTCCGCCGGACACCAAGAGCGAGCCGAACTACACCCTCAACTGGTCGCCCGCCGGCATCGACCGGGCCCGGCCGTGGTCCGTTGAACGAGCCGTCCAGGACGGCATGGAACGCGCCGTGTGGATCTACAAGGCCGTGGACACCATCGCCAACCACGCCGCCGACCGACTCCTGCGTGTGCGCCCACGCAGCGACAGCTCCGATGAGCCCCTGCCGCCGCTCGCCGACCACCCGCTCTACCAGGCGATGAACGTCAAGGCCAACCCCCTCGAGGTCGCCTGGATCCTCAAGAAGAGGGCGAGCATGCAGCTCCTGCTGAGCAAGCGCGGCGTCTTCCTCGAGCCGACGTTCAGCCGGGGCGGCGACCTCCTGCGTATCGACCTCCTGCCCCCGGGGCGCACCAGGCCGGTCCCCGGCAAGGGTGCGGACCTCGTCTCCCACTTCGAGACCGTCACGCCGACGGGCGAACTGCGCACGCTTGACGTGGACCGGGTGCGATGGATCCGCAACCCCCACCCCCTCGACCCCTACTCCGGCATCACCCCGCTGGAAGCCGCCGGCCTGTCCGCCGACCTCGACTTCTTCACCCGCCACTACAACCTCAGCTTCGTCCACAACGACGCTCGGCCCGGCGGTGTCATCGGCATTGACGGCGACATGGACGACAGCGAACTGCGGCTGCTGCGCGCCAAGTTCGGTGGCGGGCCGTCCGCTGCGGGTGCCTGGACCGTGTTGACCGGCGGCAACATCACCGTCACCGACACCTCCACCACCCCACGGGACATGGCCTACGAGACCGTGTCCCTCAACTCCAAGGTTGAGCTCTTGGCCGCGTTCGGCGTCCCCGAATCCCAGCTCGGCAACGCCAGCGGCCGCACCTACGACAACGCCCAGGCCGAGAAGCTGCAGTTCTGGGAAGTCACCATGCCGCCGCACCTGTCGCTGCTCGCCGCCGGCTTCCAGGAGGACGCCGGCGACAGCAACGAGGTCTACTTCGACACCTCCGACATCGACGTGCTGCGCAACGCCCGCTCCAAGCGCCTGACCGAGGCCCGCGAGGAGGTCGCCGCCGGCGTCCGGTCCGTCCGCTCCTACGCCGAACTCGCCGGTTACTCCGATGAGGTCGACGACACCCCGGCGACCCGCGCCCTGTGGGTCACCTCCGGCCGCATCCCGGTCCCCGCCCGCGCCGCCGACGCCCAGGCCTTCACCCCGGCCGCCTCGCCGCCCACCAGGCAGCCACCACGTATGGCCAAGGCCCTCGACACCACCACCGACCTGCCGCTGGATGACACCGCCGCCGAGACACTCCGCACCCGCCTGGACGACGCGCTCCAGACCCTCGCCGTCCGCTGGACCGAACGTACCGTCGCCCGGCTCAGCGCCCCCCGACACCGCAAGGGCACCCGGCACTGGGACGACCGCGGTACCGAGGACACCCGGGCCGGCAGCAAGGACCTACCGGTCGAGCAGGTCGTCGACGTGGCGACGTGGCAGCAGGAAGCGACCCAGGCCCTCCAGCCCCTCATCGAGCACGCCTCCGACGCCGCAGCGAACGAACTGAACGCCGCCCTCGGCTCAACCGGCACCAGCACGGTCGCCGTCTGGCCCGCACTCGCCCCGCTGCTCACCGACTGGCTGGCCAAACAGGCCAGCGTCCTCGCCGAGGAAGTACGACACGCCGACCGCGCAGGGAAGAGCCTCCCCGGCATCACCGACACCACCCGAGACTGGGGGCGCTCACTCGCGGCCTGGGCCACCGGCACGGCCAACCGCCTGGCCACCGCCACCATCGAGATCGCCCGAGACCAGGCCGCCGCCGCGACCGCCCGCGCCGGCCTTGTTCGCCGCTGGGTCGCCCACGACGACGGCCGGACCCGACCCGAGCACGAAGCCGCCGATGGCCAGACCCAACCGCTCGGACAGCCCTTCGCCGTCGGACAGGACCTGCTGCGCCATCCTGGCGACCCCCAGGCGCCCCCGGGACAGGCCCTTAACTGCCGATGCCGCCTGGCATGGCGGATCCAGCACTGACCCCCCGTCAAGCCCGCCACGTGCCCGCCCAGGGTCCGTGGCGGGCACGTGTGAGGATGGAGCATGAGCACCGGAACCCCACCCAGCGATCGGCAGCAGCTCAACGAGGACTGGATCCGCAGCCGACGCTGGGACATCCGCTACGCCAACGGAAACCCCGTGACCACGCTCGACGGCCTCGCTGAAGTGCTCGGCATCGATCGGCGCGAGGCGGCCCGCCGCGTCCTGACCCAGCCCTTCGGGAAGGCCGCCCCCCAGGAGCTGCTGGACGAGGCCCATCAGGAGCCCGCAGCCGACCCGTCCTCCTGATCCCGCGTCCTCGCCGAACTCCGTAGGCCGGAACTCGGATCGGCGGTCCTGCGACGCAGCGACGCTATCGGTGACTTCTTGGCACTGTGCCCCCTCTGCCCCAGCGCTGCCGAGGGAGTGCCGTGCCGAACCCTGTCGTTCCTGCCATCCACCTGCGCCTCCGCGTGAAGCAGCAGTCCTTCCGCGAGAGTCTGCACCCTCGGGATGGCCAGGGGCGCTTCGCGCACACGCCAGGCGCCAGCACCGACCCGCTACTCGAGCGCATCCGGGCCGCCGCAGCCCGGCCCGCCCGCGGTCCACGCTCGCAGCCGCGGCTCGACGAGGAGGAACACGGCCTGGTGTTCCGGGACGGCGACAGCGAGCGCGTAGCGCAGGCATACAAGGCCAACGTCGTCGCGGGCCTGACCCGGGACCTGAATGACGTACCGGACGATGCGCTCCTCGCGGAGAACGACTGCACCCGCCTGGCCAACGTCCAGAACGGCTACGCCACCGCACACCAGGACCCGGAGACCGGGCAGCTGCGCACCACCGGCCCCGGCGGCTCGCCCCCACACTCCTCGTGGACGCAGGTCAGCCCGGAAAAGGCCCGCGACCTCCTGCGATCGGAAGCCGTGAACCGCATGGTCGCGACCTGGGCGATGACCTCCAACGACGAGGACCCAGCCGCCCTCGCGCTTCAAGCAACCGCCCGCGACCACTTCGGCCTGCAGCCGGCCGCCGACTGGCCGAGCGTCGACCACCTCGCGCAGGCCACCGCCGACCACCAGGCCGCCCACCGGCTCGCTCTCGAAGTGTTCCTCACCGCCATGTGGGACCGCACCCAGACCCACCTCGCCGAAGCCAACCTCGGCTCCCTCACGGTGTTCCGTGGCATGAGCACCCCCTACGGCAAACCGCCCGCCGGGTGGGCAGCCGACAGCAATACCCTCAGCGACCCAGCCCTGCGCCCCCTCTCGGCGTTCTCCCTCGACCCCGACGTGGCCCACCAGTTCGCCACCGACGAGGGACCCGGCATCGTCATGAGCGCCATCGTGCCCGCCGGTCGCATCATCGCGACCCCGGCCACCGGGATCGGCTGCCTGGACGAATCCGAGGTCGTCGTTCTGGCCGGCCCTGGCACCTGGCACTGGCAGCTAGCCGACTGACGCCTGCTCAGTCATGCGCTCGGCGCGACGCTGCGTCCCTTCCGCTGCCAGCCTGCCGCGACCCACACCACCCGGCAGAAAGCAGCACGGTGTACGCCGAGCCCACCACCGTCACCCTGCGCCTGCGGGCCAAGACTCGCCCGTGGGACGAACACCGCCACAGCCGAGACAGCCGCGGGCGCTTCGCCGAGCACGCCGGCACCGCGCCAGCAGCCCTCCCCGGCACCCGATCCGACAGCCAGCACGTCACCGACGCGCAGCTGCTCGGCAGCCGTCATCGCTCCGCGGGGAAGGTCAAGGCCGCCATGTGCGGCTCGCTTGCCCAGCGCATGAGCGCTATCACGGACGAGCAACTGCTGTCCGATCGGCAGCGCGAGCGCCTCACCCGAGTACGGGCCGGGCAACTCGCCGCCTACCAGCACGATTACGGCGCCTACGGGTACGCCGAGTACGTCGATCAGGCCGACCTGGACAGCAGAGCCCGCCAAGAGCCGTGGGGCTACACACGGATGACCGGCGACGAGTACCGCGACTTCGCCCGCGCCGAGGCCGTCTCCCACCTGGTAGCTGGCTGGGCCTCCACCGCCAACGATCACGACCCAAACGCCCTCGCGCTACAGGAGACAGCCCGCCGCCGCTTCAACCTCGCGGACACGCTGCCCTGGGACCACGGCCACGAGGAACTGGAAGCCGAGACACAACAAGTTCTCGCCGAAGACGGCCACGTGCTGAACGCCTTCCTCACCGCCATGTGGGAGACCACTCAGGAGCACTTCGCCACCGTGGGAATCGACCACGTCACCGTGCACCGCGGCTTCACCGACGACTACGACGACACCCACACCCGGGGGGTGAACGGCTCCGGGTCCATCACCGACCTCCCACTGCGCCCACTGTCGTCCTTCTCGACCGAGGAACACATCGCCGAGGAGTTCGCCACACAAGGCGGCGACGTGTCCGGGCACGTCATGAGCGGCGACGTACCGGTGACCCGCATCCTCGCCGTCCCAGGAACCGGCATCGGCTGCCTGGACGAGAACGAAGTCGTCGTCCTCGCCGGGCCCGGCGACTGGCACGTCTACGAGGTGCACCCCGAGGAGCACGACGACTACTTCGGCTACGAGGACTAGGCGAGACCCTAGGTCCCATCCGCGCCTACGGTGGCCGGCACCAAGCCTCGGACGGGAGCGACACGGTGGGAGCACGCACAGCCAGCAGCACGCTGGACCACAAGCAGGCGACCCTCGGCCTCCTGGAGACCGACGACGAACAGGGCGCCTTCACCACCCTTGTGAGTGTCACCGGTCTCCTGGACCACGACGGCGACGTCATCGAGCCGGGCGCCTACACCCGCACCCTGGCCGAGCTCACCCCGAAGGGCGTGTGGTCGCACGACTGGAACGTCTGGACCGCGCGCACCGAGCACATCGAAGAGCTGATGCCCGGGGACCCCCGGCTCCCGGCCACGCTGCCGGACGGACAGCCCTGGCCCGCCGGGGCCGGGGCGCTCCTGGTCAAGGGCCGCTGCAACCTCTCCACCCAGGCCGGCCAGGACATGTACGCCAACCTGCAGTTCTTCAGCGACCAGGTGCAGTGGTCGATCGGCTACAAGGTCCGCACCTCCAAGCGCAGCAAGGGCGCCCGACACATCACCGACCTGGACCTGTACGAGTACAGCCCAGTCCTGTTCGGCGCGAACCCCTACACCTCCACCCTCGACCTCAAGAACCACCCGGACGCCAAGGCCCGCGGACTGCTACGGGAGGCCGAAGTCGAACTCGCCCCGCTCGCCGGGACGCTGGAAGAGCGCATCGACACGATCACCGCCTCCGTGCAACAGCGCCTTCTGCCAACCAGCGACGACGAGTTCGGGGGCGGCACGCTCCAGATCATCGGCACGTACCCGGACCGGGTGATCGCCTCGCTGTGGAAGTACACCGAGGACGGCTACGGCACCACCACCTGGGAAGTGCCGTACACCCTGGACGGCGACGGCCAGCCGACCGCAGGCCCACCGCGTCCGGTGCGCCTGGTCCTGGACGTCGAAGGCGGCGGCGCGGACGCCGCAGTCGCGCCGCTGGTACCGGATCTGGAACGGGTCGCATCCCATCTCAAGACCCTCACCACTGTGGACAGCAAGGAAGGCCGGGCCCTGTCCGGCGAGAATGCCAGCCGACTCGCGGCCGCCGTCCAGCACCTCGTCGCCGTGCTCGCCTCAGCCGGCATCGACTGGCAGCAGCCTGACACGCCGGCCAAGCAGAGCAAGTCGGCCTCAACGACCCTCCTGCCCGGCGAGATCGGCGCCGCTCTGGCGCTGTTCGCCGAAGTGGGTGAGGGTGCCAACCCCGCCACGTGACGACGCGACGCTAGCTGCGGCGCGGACCTAGCTTCCCGGCACACCATCCACCCCCTTTCCGGGAGGACACCGTGCCGATCAGCTACCCGAACGACTGCCTGCGGGGGGCGGGCCAATGAAGCTCGTCTCCCGCGCCGAGTGGGGCGCAGCGGCGCCCACCGGCTCCTACACCCGCATCACCTCCACGCGAGGCGTGAAGATCCACTACGAAGGATCGGCTGTCCCGGGCGCGCTCGCCGCCGATCACGGCCGATGCGCCGGCCACGTCCGCGACATCCAGGCCTCGCACATGGCGAACGCGTCAGAGGGCTGGATCGACATCGCGTACTCGTTCGTCGTGTGCCCGCACGGGTCCGTGTTCGAAGGGCGGGGCCTGGGTCGGAAGAACGGCGCCAACGGCAACTCGGCGCTGAACACCGGCCACTACGCGGTCTGCGCGATGGTCGGAACCTCCGGCATCACCTCGCCGACGGACGCGATGCTGGACGGCCTGGTCGACGCCATCGAGTACTGCCAGGCGTCCGGCGGTGCCGGAGGTGAGGTGCGCGGCCATCGCGACGGCTACGCCACGGACTGCCCGGGCGACGACCTGTACGGCTGGATCCAGCGCGGCGCACCCCGGCCGGTCGGATCGGGCACGGGACCGGCGCCCGCGCCGCCGTCCGGGCCGGTGTCGGGCGCCCCGCCCTTCCCCGGCCGCATCCTGCGGCTCACCGAGCCGCTGATGCACGGTGGTGACGTGCGCACTGTGCAGGCCCGACTGATCGAACGGACCTGGAGCGTCGGCCCTGACGGCGCAGACGGCTGGTATGGGGAGCACACCCGAACCACGGTCACCGCGTTCCAGCGAGACTCCGCGGCCAACGGCTGGCCGCTCGCCGACGACGGTGAGGTCGGACCGCTCACCTGGGCGGCCTTGTGGGACCGGCCCGTCACCCGCTGAACGCCGCAGCGCCCAACCCAGACAGGGTGGGGCGCTGCGGCGTTCAGCGGGCTGCCTGGTACTACCGGGCACTACGCGCTCGGCTTGCGAGAACCCCTCGTGCCCTGTTGATCGGCGGGTCCCAACTCCGTCCCGTCGTCGCGCTGGAGACTGTCGCGTGGGAGACCCCAAGACGTTCCGCGAGGTCAACGCTCGGGAAGTTGCCCCGCGCCAGTTCCCGCGACCGGTAGGCCTCCCGGGTCAGGCTCCCCAGCGTGCTGCTCGCCCACGTGGCCAGCACCCGGAACCCCTCACGCACCCAGAACTGCTTCTCGATCCTGCGGACCGCCTCCGGCAGACCCGAGTCCGACACGTCCGACCAAAGAGCGGGTGTGATCAGGTGACGGGCGGCGTACTCCTCGGCGGCCTGCACATCCGGGTGACCCTGCACCTGCGGTGAGAGGGCGATGTGAGCCAGAGCAGTGACCCAGCCCTCCTCCACCCGGGCGAGGCATCCCCAGACGCCGCGCACCTGCGCCCGCGGCCACAGCCACCAGGCCGCGAGCTGGTGCAGCCACGCGTCGGCTCGCGCTTCCCCGGCGCACGGCCCGTACAGCGCCGTTCTTTCCCCGGGCATGCTTGCGCGCAGCATCCAACCCTCGTCCGAGGAAAGGACCTGGAACTGGGCCCCTGCGACGGACAGACTGCTGCCCGGCCGATCGGCCGGCGCTGTTGCTGGCGGGTCGAGGTCGTCGGACACCTGCGGCAAGTCCGGGCGGGGAAAGGGGTACACGGCGGCACTCCGATCGAAAGCGGCCGAGTCACGCCCGGCAGGTCCGGCGCTCTGCCCGACCGCTCCACAATCACCAGCCCAAGGCCGCCGTGGGAACACCCAATGGTCCCGTGAGGAGAGGGAGTTGAAGCGCGGGCGTGAGGTGTCAGCTCACGCTGGCAACCTGCCCAAGTCTCGGCGCGACACTAAGGGCTGACCGCTCCTACGGTGTGCCGATCGCCGTGGCGCTCCGGTGCTGACCGGGCGCACGACGTGACACCCCTTCGTCCCGCGCTGGCGGGGCGGCCCGGCTCAACACCAAGGAGCGTCACCTCGTGACCGCCGACAAGACCCGGCTCAAGGAGCTCAACACCGCGCTGCGCGCCAAGGCGGCGGAGCTGGACACCATTAGCAACGCCTTCACGATCGAGGACGGCGGCGTCACTGTCTCCCCCGACAAGGCCGCGGCCTTCCGCAAGACGCTCAGCGAGGCTCAGGAGATCAAGCAGCTGATCACCGACCTCGAGGGCGCCGCCGGCATTCAGACCTTCCTCAACGAGCCCACCACCCAGCCCTACGCTCCGCAGGACGCCGCGCTCGCTGCGCGCCTCGGCGCCGGCCAGGCCAAGACCCTCGGTCAGCGGTTCGTCGACTCGGACGAGTTCAAGGCCCTGAGTGCCGGCGGCTTCCGGGGAAGCTTCGACGAGATGGTGACCGTGGACGGCCACGCCCTCGACCAGCTCGCCAGCAAGGACATCTTCAGCCGGTCCGCCGGCACTGCCGCTGTCCTCGGCCTGGGTACCGCCGAGCGGCTGGACATCGTCCCGCGCGCCCTGCGACCGGGCCGCATCCGCGACCTCTTCCCCTCCCAGACCACCACGGCGAACCTGCTGTACGGCGTCCGGGTCACCGGCTTCACCAACGCGGCCGGGATCGTGCCCGAGCGGGCCATGGAGGTGCCGCCCGGCGGCGGAGCAGCGGTCGAGGTCTACGCCAGGGCCGGGCAGTCGAACCTCACCTTCAAGACCGTCACCTACCCGGTCGCCGAGATCGCGCACACCATGCCGGTCCACAAGAACACGCTCGCCGACGAACCGCGGCTGCGCGACCTCATCGACACCGAGATGGTCGACGGCGTGAAGATGACCGAGGACAACGAGATCCTGTACGGCGTCGGCGGAGACGAGAAGATCCTCGGAATCGTCAACACCCAGGGCGTCCAGACCTACGCCCAGGTGGACCCGGACAAGCAGTCTGCCGCGATCCGCCGCGCCGCCACCCGCGCGTTCCTCGCCTACTTTCCGCCCACCGGGATCGTCCTGCACCCGTTCGACTTCGAGGACTTGGAGCTGGAGACCGACAACCAGGGTGCCTACCGGGTGGCGGTCAACGTCGCGATCGGCGCGCAGAAGGTCGTCTGGCGGCTCGCCGTCGTCGACTCGATGGCGATCAACGAGGGCAAGTTCCTCCTCGGCTCCTTCGGGCTCGGCGCCCGCCTGTACGACCGCGAGCAGGTCTCCGTCCAGGTCTCCACCGAGAACCGGGACAACTTCGAGCGGGGTGTGGTGACCATGCGCGGCTCCGAGCGCGTCGGCCTCGAGGTGCCCCGCCCCGAGAGCTTCGTCTACGGCGCCTTTAAGGCGACCCCCTGATGGCCGCCCGCAAGCCGTCGACGGGCCCGGCCAGCACGGCCGAACCGCAGACCGGGCCGACCGCTGGGGCTGTCAGCAACCCGCCGCCAGTCAGCCCGCCCGGCATCGAACTGTCGGCCGCAGCCCCGCTCGAACCGCCAGCGTCCGTCAGCGCGCAGCCACCAGCGCCCAGCCCCGAACTGCCCCCCACCCCCGAGATCACGACGCACCAGCCACTCGACAGCGATGACGTCGAACTGGTGGATGAGGACGGCGACGAGCTGCCGCAGGACCTGGCCGAGCTGTTCGACCTGACCCACCCAGAGTGGACCGTCGTCTATCCGAGGGTACGGATCTACCAGCGCCGCACCTACACCGGCAGCCGGCGTACCGTGACCCACCTGCTGTATACCCCAGCCCAGTCGATCCCGCGCAGCGAGCTCGACCAGTTCCGGCATGCCCTCGGCTGGGACTGATCACCACCCCTACGGTCACGAGCCCGTCCCTGAACTCCGGGACGGGCCTCGTCCGTGAACGCCTCACCCAGTGGGGGAGGACAATGGCACGCAATCCGCAAACCTGTGACGTACTGGCTGTGTTCGTGAGAGCGAGCAGCGCTTGGACAGCGCTTCGAGAGGCAATCGAGCGCCCGCGAGCGAGTCATGCTCAGGCGAACAGCACCCGGCGTATATGCAGGTGTGCCCGGGGAGGGGGTACGGCCCCGCACCGGGCGCCGGAAAGGCGTGACCTGGGGCTTGACGAGTACCCGGTTCAGAACCTGGCCACTGGATCGGTCTCCGACGCAGCCTGCTGAGGCACATGCGAGATGGCGTACTGGCGAGCCTGGAGGAGGTATGCCTCGCGGTACTGGGTGATGGGTTCCTGGGCCATCAGCTCGTCGTGGGTGCCCTGCTCGACCAGGCGGCCGTGGTGGAGGACGTAGATGCGGTCGGCCTTGGCAGTGGCCGCTAGCCGGTGGGTGATCAGGACGACGGTGACGCCGAGTTCGGTGAGGTTGCGGATCTGCTCGAACGCGGCGACCTCAGCCTTGGCGTCCATCGCGGAGGTCGGCTCGTCGACGATCACGAGGTGCGGGAGCCGCCCGTCCGGCGCCGGGGTGGTGAGCCGCAGGTGGGTGCGGGCCAGAGCGATGCGCTGCCACTGGCCCCCGGACAGTCCGACTCCGCCCTCGTAGCCCTTCGCGACCAGGGTGTCCCAGCCGCGCGGCAGCTCCTCGACCACGGGCTGCAGGTCCGCGTAATCTGCGGCGGCGTCGAGCTGCTCCTGGCTGCACGGGACTTCGGGCCGGCCTAATAGGAGATTCGCCCGGAGGGTGAAGGCCCAGCGCTGGAAGTTCTGAGCGAGCAGGGCAACGGAGGAGAACAGCTGGTCGCGATCGGCTTCGGCGACGTTCACGTCCCCCCACACAATGCGTCCCTGATGGGGCTGGTAGACCCCTGACAGGAGGTGGGCGAGCGTGGACTTGCCCGAGCCGTTCTCGCCGACCAGGGCGATCACCTCGCCCCGGCCGATGGTCAAGCTGATCTTGTCCAGTGCGGGGGTGTCGCGGCCGTCGTAGGTGAAGGTGACGTCCTCTACGCGGATGGTCTCCGGGCGTTCGGGCAGAGGGAGGCCCCCGACGGGGATGGCCCGGCGCGCGCCCTCGCGGTGGAGGTCGTCGAGGTCCCGCACGAAAAGGGCCTCTTCGTAGAGCCCGTTGATCTGTGAGACGAGGCCGCCGATGCTGGCCGAGCCGGTGCGGATCGCGACCACGGCGGTGCCGGCCACGGCCAGGGCCATGGAGCCGTCCACCACGAGCCAGCCGAGCAGGGCGAACGCGCCGACGGTCGCCAGGCCGGCCAGAGCAGCGCTGACCAGGTCGGTGCGGGCCTTCGCATCGGCCAGGCGTGCCTGCTCCTTCTCGGCCGCCCGAGCCATCTGCTCGTAGTGGCCCAGGATGAACGGCCCGGAGGCGTGCACACGCAGCTCGGCCGCCGACCACGGCCGCACCAGCATGTCCGCCAGGGCGGTGCTGGCCCGCGAATGCTGCAACCACGACTTCGTGGAGGCGTAGCGGCGCCGCGCGGTGCGCACGGCGCCCCAGCCGCGCGGAGCGGAGATCAACAGGAGCATCGGCAAGAGTGCGGGGTGCAGTACGGACAGCACGCCGCCAGCGGACACCAGACCGAGCGACGCGGTGAGCACGGAGGTGGCCTGGCCGACGAGGTGCTGGATGGACACCGCGCCCCAGCGGGCGCTGTCCACGAAGGACAGGAACTCCGGGTCCTCGATTGCCTCCAGTTCCGTGCGACTGACGATCCGCAGGAAGTCACCGGTGGCGACCCGGAACACGGCCGGCTCGAGCTTGCCTGCCGCGCGGCCGGACGCGGCGGACAGCACCGCTGAAAGGCCTGCGACGGCACCGACGACGATGATCGCGGGCAGCGCCGCACGGAGCACGTCCTCTACCGGACCCGGGGTGAGGACTTGGGCGAGGGCACGGCTGGTGGCCAGCAGGGCGACGGCGGCGGCGAGGCCTCGCAGCACCTCGGCGCCGACCAGCGTGGCCATCGAGGTGCGATCGGCCTGCCAGGCCATTCGTCCGGCCAGCCGCATAAGGGAGGGTAGCTGCCGGGCCACGGCCAGGAAAGTAACGTCCGCGCCAGCCATCTCGTGGCGGGCCCAGCCGTAGTCGTAGCGCATCGGGCCGCCGAACAGCAGCTGCTCGCTGTCGGACCCTTCGGGACGGCCGGGGCTCGGGGGTGTGGGTGTCATCGCAGATGCCTCTGTCAGGTGGTCAGGAGCAGGCGGAGCAGATCGTCGAGCGGGTACTCGGTGACACCGGCCCAGTCGAAGGAGCCCCGCAGCAGGTCTGTTTCGGCGGCGCCCAGGCCGATGGTGCGGGGAATGTAGGGTCGGGCGGTCGCCGGCGGCTGGCCCACGGTCAGGCTCCGACCAGAGCGCGGGGATCGACGTCGGCGTCCCAGCCGTGGGTGGAGAAGCCTCGACCGCCGTTCAGGTACGAGGCGAGGGCCTGGTGGGAGGTGGGGAACATCGGACGGGGCAGCGCGGCGGCGTCCGACCACACCACCGCGAGGTGCTTGTCCGGCTCGGTGTTGGTCAACGTGCCCGTCCAACTGGTCGTGGCGAAGACCGAGAGCAGGAAAGGGCCCCGGCCATCCCAGCCCTGCCGGACCTGGATCGTGTGGACCAGTCGCAGGTCCTCGGCCGGGATGACCAGCCCCGTTTCCTCGAACAGCTCCCGCGCGGCGGCCTCATCGAGCCGCTCGCCCTCCTCGACCTTCCCTCCTGGGATCGTCCATGCCGGGCTTTCGCTCCAACTGGCCGCTGCGTAGTGGATGGTGGCGATCCGGCCGTTCTCCTCGTCGTGGACGATCACGGACACGGCCTGGCGCAGGCTCTGCACAGTGCTGCTCCAAAAGGGTGAGAAGGGTGGGGGAGTACGGCCGTGCGGCCTGTACGCGGGGTGTCACACGGGGAACCCGTGTACGGGCTGGTGCCGTCCGGCTGGGACGGCGCGCTAGGCGACACGGGGCCTCCATGAAGGTGCTGTGGGCGGGAGACCGGCTTGGGAAGCGCCCGGGCGACGATCCTGGCAGGCCCGCTCGGCGACGATGCTGAACTCTCAGTACGGTCACCCGATGGTGCCAACATCAGTTCGATATCGGCGTGTTGCTCGACGGGTCAGCCTCGACCTCACCCTGATGGGCGCACCCGCGAATCCTGGGGGCGCCGGAGATGGCGAGCAGCCTGAGAACGGTGCCGATGGCGACCGCGTGCGCGGAGCGGCGGATGCTCACCTGTGTGGGGGAGTTGGGCACTGTGGTGTGGCCGGTCGGCAGCAGGGCGGGAGCGGCGGCTCTGGACAGCACGGTGCGCGGCTCGGCCAGGGCGACGAAGTCGACCAGGACAGCGTTTCGGTCGCGATGCCACAGGTCCAGCTCGCGACTGCTCGCCCCGCCGGTCGGCCGTAGCCGGCACAGGGCGGCCCGATCGACTGGGTGCTTGCAGGGTGGCGCATTCACATCTTTTCTCTGTGGTCGGAGGGGTGCGGCCCTGGCCCGAACGGCCGCCATGGGTGTGGAGCGGGGTGGTGTGGGTCCTCAGCTGGCCGGCGGTCGCTGGCCGCTGATGGTGGATGTGCGCTTTGGCGGGGTGGTTCGGTGGTTGATCAGGCGGTCAGCGGTGGCGAGGGTGGCGAGCGAGACGATGGCGAAGATCCCCAGGTACAGGGGTTGGCCGATCTCGGTGCGGTGCTGGAGGAGATAGAGGACGGCGCCGCCGACCGAGAAGCCGAGCAGGAAGCACACCGCTCCCAGCACAGCGCGGCTGGCTGTTCGGCGGATGCTCACGGCGCCCGCCGATGCTGCTCGACGTCGTGACCGGGCGGGTCGGCGGGCCAGGCCGGCTCGATGTCGTTGAGCGTGGTGAGACCGGCGAGAACACCGACGACGCTGGCCTGAAGCTGGCTGTCGACACCCAGCTGGGTGAGCAGCGTTTTGGTGTAGGTGCGCATCGTGCTCGGGGCGATGCCCCAGTCGGCGGTCAGCTCGGGTGTGCTCCGGCCGGCGGCCCAGCCTTGCAGGATCTGCAGCAGGCGAGGCGGGAGTTGGGGCTTGATGGTGAGGGCCGCGCTGGGGCGGACCGGGCTGGTGACGATCCGGTGAGCGGAGGCCCAGGCGGCGAGCTGCAGCACCGTGCGTGTGCGGGTCTTGGCGAGAAGCAGCTCGATGGCGCTACGTACACCGCCCGGATCTACAGCGGCCTCGTCGTCGGCGGAGATCTGGTCGTGGCTGGCGCTGGCGGCGACGAGGACGATCAGGCGGCGTTCCTGGTCACTGAGGTCGGGCAGGGGCCCAGTGGCGGTCATGGCTCGTTCTTTCGCAGCTTCGGGCGGGTCACAGCTGGTGGGGGATCGGCGCGTTGGGGGCGGCGAGGTGGAACAGCAGACGCGGGCCGATGCGCATTGCCTGGTCTGTGCCGATGACGAGGACGAGATCACCGGGGGCGGTGAGGGCGGCGATCTGCTGTTCGGCGCAGGGCTCACCTGGGCTGGAGCGGATCCGGTGGACCGCGTCCGTTCCGAGGGCCTGGCGGGCGGCCTGTTCGACGGCGTCGAGGGGGTCGTCGGCGTACAGGGTGGCCAGCGGGGTACTGACCGGGAGCAGGACCGCGCGGTCCGCGTTGCCGAGCGCGGCACCCAGCTCGGCGGCGTGCGCGGCGGTGCGGGCGACACCGTCCGGCTCCAGGACGGCGATCACCGAGCCCTCGGTGAGCATCCGGGCGGCCACGACGTCCCCCGAGACCTCACGGGGGTGACGAGCCCGGGAGTCCACCACGGTGATCTGGCTGTGCGTGCCGACGGTGGCGAGCGAGCGCTCGACGCCGCCGAACCGGGCGAGGCGCTCGGCGACGGCCTGCGGGTCCTCACCCAGGACGAGGGCGGTGGCGATGGCAGCGCAGGCGGCTAGGGCGTGGTGGCGACCGGCGATCGGCAGGATGAACGGGTGCTGCTCGCCCTGGTGCTGCAGGGCGACGTGGTAGCGGTCCCCGGTCCAGCGGGGTACCAGGATCCGCACATCGTCGTCCTGGTCGAGGCCGACGGTGACCACGCTCGGGCCTGGGCGGTCGCCCAGTCGCTCGCGGAGGATCTTCGAGCCGCGCTCCCAGGTCGGCAGGACAACGGTCGCGGCGGTGCGGGCGAGGCGCTCGGCCGCGTTAAGGCCCTCGATGGTGTCCGCGTGATGCGGGGCGTTGGCGCCGGTGATGGTGATCAGCGCGATGGCGAGCTGGGGGTGCTTGTCCAGGTAATGCGGGGCGGGCCGGTGCTGCCAGGCGCCGGGAGGTGTGGCCTCGTGGGTGGCGGTGTCGGGGCAGAAGTCCACGACGAGGCGGCCTTCGCTGGCGTGCCCGACGGAGCCCGCCCGGGACGCGGCGTTGAGGATCCAGCCGGTCGTGCCGTCGTCGAGCGCCGCAGCCAGGGCGGCCGCCGCGGTCGCGGTGCTGTGACTGCCGCCGACCGCCACCACCTGGTGTCCAGGGTGTGCGGCCACGGCTGCGAGCGCGAGTGCCCGCCCGAGCACCGGCAGCCGCAATACCTGCGCGCGGTCGAGCTCGGGATGCGGGCCGACGACGACACCCGACCACACCACTGCCGTACGGTCGGTGCGCACGTGCCCAGCCTCGAAGCCGACTTCGACCTTCACCCCGGCGGCTCTCAGCCCGGCCACCACTGGGCTGTCCTGCGCGGCGGGCGGCACGCTGCCGGTGACGTCGGCGCCGCGTCCGGCCAGCCACCGGGCCAGGCCCTCCATGCCGGGTACGGCGACGTCGACCAGGTGCGGGGCGGACAGCAGCTCGGGCACGGCCGGGACCGCCTTGGTCGTGGGGCGGGTGGTGGTGTCCATGCGGGTCTCCATCGGGGAAGCGGAAGGTGGGGGTTGGTCCGGGCCGGTGGCGGGGAGGGGGATCACCCGCCACCGGCCCGGGGCTCATGCCTGGGCGAACCCGCGCTCCAGCTCGGCGTCGGTGACGCGGGCGGCGTGGTGGTCCAGGTCCAGGCGGGCTACGGAGGCCAGGTGCGCGACGACTCGCTCGCCCAGCAGCCCGGCGGCGAGCGTGCTGGTCTCGAACCCGGCAAGGGCCTCGGCCAGGGAACGGGGCACGGCCTTGGCGGCGGCGTCCTGGTAGGCGTCGCCGACGCTCGCGGCACAGGGCTTGAGGCTGGCCTCGATGCCGTGCCGGATTCCGGCGAGGACTGCGGCCAACGCCAGCACCGGGTTGGCGTCGGCACCGGGCAGACGGATCTCTAGCCGCAGGCTGCGGCCGTGGCCGACCACCCGCACCGCGCAGGAGCGGTTGTCCCGCCCCCAGGTGAAGCGGGCGGGAGCGAACGAGTGATCGCCGTAGCGCCGGTAGGAGTTCACGTACGGCGCCCACAGCGGCGCGGTGGCGGGCAGCACGGCCAGCAGCCCAGCCACCGCCTGCTCGCCCAGCTCCGACAGCGCGGTCCCGTCGTCCAGTCCGGATCCCAGCACCGGCCCACCACTGGCGTGCAGGGAGACGTGCAGGTGCATGCCGCTTCCGACACCGCTGGACGGGGCCGCCATGAACGAAGCCGCCAGCCCCTGCTCGTCTGCCACCGACCTGGCGGCGTGCTTGAACAGCACGTTCTGCTCGCACATTGCCCTCGTCTCCCCGTACGGGAAGGTGACTTCGACCTGGCCAGGGGCTCCCTCCAGCTTGACCGCCTCGACCGGGAGTCCGGCCCCGGCGAGGACCTGCCGCAGACGTGCGCCGAAGGCGGCGACCGAGCCGGGCTGGTCGAGCGCGTAGTCGCGGTTGTCCCACGTCGCCGGGCGGAGCCCCCGCCAGCCGATCGCCGCAGCGTCGCGGGCAGTGCCCTCGTAGAGGAGGAATTCCGTCTCGATCCCGACCCTGGCCGCCAGGCCGAGCGCGGAGAGGCGGTCGAGCTGCTCGTTCAGCAGGGTGATCGGCGCCAGCGGGTGCGGCCACCCGCCGGTGATCGGATCAGCGAGCAGCACCGCCGTGCCCGGCAGCCAGGGCAGCACGCGGGCCCGGCCGAGGCCGGGCAGCAGCGCGACGTCGCCGAAGCCGCTGTCCCAGGAGAACTCGCCAGCCTTCGAGGCGGTCATGCCCAGGTCGGTGCCGATCACGTACCCGCACATCTCCGGGATGATCCGGTCCGACCGAAGCCGCTCCAGCAGCACCTGGGCGTCGTACGCCTTGCCCTTGAGCCGTCCCTGCACGTCAACGGCCGCGAGCAGCACGGTGTCGATGCAGTGGGAGTCCACCAACTGGTGCAGCGGGCCAACCGGCGCGGCGAAGTCGGCCGCAGTCCGGTCCGCCCGGGCGCGGGCGGCGCGCATCGTGGCCCTCATACGATCTGCGCCTCTATCCGCGCCAGGCGTGGGTCCTGGACGACCGGCACCTTGAACCTGTCGCCAGCCATCCGGTACCACGCCGCCGACAGGGCCAGGACGACCAGCAGGGTGACGGGTGCGTAGTTGAACGTCTCGCCAGTGACCGGGTAGCGCTGCGGCAGGCAGACGAGCACCGTCACGACGGCCACCCACACCACCGCGAGGATCCCAACAGGGCGGCTCCACCGGCCCAGGTTCCACGGCCCTGGCACGAACCGGTGGCTCTGCCGCAGCCGCAGGTACACCGGGATGACATAGGCGGGGGTCATCCCGATCACGTTCACGGCCGTCACGGCCCCGTACGCCGCAGTCGACCACAGCGAGGGCACCGCCAGGACGAACGCCACCGCCACAGCCAGCCACACCGCCATGGTCGGAGTGCCGTTGAGCGACAGCCTGCGCCATATCGCGGAGCCGGGCAGCGCGTTGTCCCGAGAGAAGGCATAGATCATGCGGGAGGCCGCCGTCGTCTCGGCCGAACCGCAGAACAGCTGGGCCCCGATCACGATCAGCAGCAAAAACTTCGCACCGGTCGTCCCGACGGCGTCCAGGAAGATCTGCGCGGGTGGCACGGTCGCCCCTGCGGTGGTGCCGTAGTCCTTGACCGCGAACAGCAGGCCGGCCAGCAGCACAAACCCGGCCAGCAGCGAGACCCAGATCGAGCGGACGATGCCACGTGGAGCGGCCACCTGCGAGTCCTTGGTCTCCTCGGACATGTGCGCGGAGGCGTCGTAGCCGGAGAAGGTGTACTGGGCCAGCAGCAGGCCGATCACTGAGACGTAGAACGGGTTCGGCCAGCCAGTGCCGTTCGCGAAGTGCCCGAACACGAAGGAAGGCGACTGGTGGTGGGACGGCACGATCGACAACACCCCGACGATCACCACCACGCCGAGCAGGTGCCACCACACCGAGATGCTGTTGAACACGCTCACCACGCGGACACCGAAGACGTTCAGCAGCGCGTGCAGTACCAGGACACCGGCGAAGATCGCCAGGATCAGGCCCGGAGTCGGCTCGATATCCCACTGCAGGCCCGCGAACGCCGCGATGAACGAGGCGGCGCCGTAGTCGATCCCGGCGATCCCGCCGAGCAGACCCAACAGGTTGAGCCAGCCGGTCACCCACCCCCAGCGCGGCCCACCCAACTGCTGTGCCATGTAATAGAGGGCCCCGGAGGTTGGGTAGGCGCTGGTGACCTCGGCCAGGGCCATGCCGACGAGCAGCGCGGCCAGGCCGACGCCCACCCAGCCCCACATCATCACCGCCGGGCCGCCGGTCGCCAGCCCGAACCCGAAAAGCGTCATGCAGCCGGACAGGACGCTGATCACTGAGAAGCTGACGGCGAAGTTCCCGAAGCCGCCCATCCTGCGGGTCAGTTCGGGCTCGTAGCCCAGTGATCGCAGATGCTCGTCATCCCCGTGGGCGGGGGCGGAGCGGTGGGGCCGAGACATGCAGAGACCTCCGTAGGGGGAAGGCGATAGGGAGCCCGACCGGGCGGCCGGGCGAAGGGCGGTCAGCGGGCAGCGGCGAACGACTGGGCCAAGGCTTGGCGGATCAGATCGCTCGGCCGGTCCGACAGACTCACCCACGGCTGGGAGGAGACGAACGGGTTGAGCGCCGCGAACACCTCGGCGGCCTGCTGTGGGTGGCGAGTCGCCCAGAGCGCGTGAGCGAGGTGGCTCTCGTCTACGACCGGCCACCGGCCGACATCGGCTTGTGACGCTTGCCAGTGTTCGTAGGCCCGCAGCACCGTCGACCGGACACCCTCGTCATTCGTCCACTGAAGTGCGGCCCGCTCCTTGCGCTCGGTCCGGCGGTAGCGATCGACGTGCAGGTACAGCGGAAGGACGTGAAGTGGCGAGCCTGCCGGAGCGTGGGGCAGATAGGTCGTCAGGAACTCGGTCGCGGCACCGCTCTCTCCCCGAGCGAGCCAGAAGCGGAGCATGCGGTGGAACGCTTCCCTGCTCCACGGGTCCGCCCGGCGTGCTTGGTCGAGAAGACCCCACGGGCCCGGCGGAAGCATCAGGTCGGGCGCCCCGACCTGATGCTCAGGCCGTGCCTGGGTCGAGTCCAGCTGCGCGAGGGCGAGCAGGCCGATCCACGGAACGGGGTCGCCGGCGAGGCTGGAGGCCGCCTGCCAGCACGATCCCCGGGCCGCGTGTTCGCGGCTGGCTGCCTCCCGCGGGTCGATCTGCTGCTGCCGGACCAAGAGGGCCAACTCGACGGCCACCCTGGTCTGAAGTGTGACCAGGCCGACGCCGTTCGGCTCCTCGGCGGCCCAATGCTGAAGGACATCCGTACGGGCCGAGACCGCGCCGAGCGCCTGGGTACGGGACGCCCACAAGGCCGGGTCGCCCCACGTCCGTGCGAGGAGTGCACGGGTCGACCACCATCGGCCGTGCTGTAGATCCTCCAGTGCAGCCCGGAGCTCACCGTCGTGGCCGGCAGGGTGTTGCACCAGCTGAGCCGTGTCAACGGTAGACGCTGATGGCATGACCCATTTCCCCCTCGTGATCTGTCTGTGCCGCTCTCCCCGGCTAGGTGAAGGGCCGAGGACGCCGGGCAGGCAGCCGGCGGACAGCCGGGTTCACCCGGCTAGGTCGAGGAAGGCAGAAGAGAAGTGGCCGGATCACGTTGCGCCATGTGATCCAGCGATCGGCCACCTACTGTCCTGGCTCACGCGGAACACCGCTACTACCGCCACATGTCATCTTGTGGCTGGGGCTGACGGCTGCCGATCATTGAGGTGTCATCTCGTCAGTTTCTGCAGCGTGAAAGCCATATGCGGGGTATTCCTAGATGCGGGCTCTCCCCGCACGCGCGGCGGCTGAGGCTCTGGTCGACACCAAGGGGCGGAGGCGTGCGACATGTCGAAGAAGACGCTGCTGCGGGTCCTGATCGATAAAAGGGGATGGGAATTCCCCGACTTCGACAGGGAGTTCAAGGACGCTGGCAACGAGCTGGCGAAGAAGCACAAGGACTCGCGGTTTAGCGGCCTGACCATGTCGGAGGCCACGTATCGGCGTTGGGTCGCAGGGACGGTGTCCCGCCCGACCGGCAAGTCTGTACAAGTGCTCCAGCACATGTTCGGCCGGTCCGCCGACGAACTCTTGGGACCGGCAAACGAGGGAGACCCCGAAGCACTATCCCGGCAAGACCTTGAAAGAGAGCTCGCGATGACCGCACGCGACGCATCCGACCACGCCGCCTCCGTGGCGTCCGCCTTCGTCTCCGACCTGTCCATCGACCAGGTGGGAGAGGACCTCCTTCGACTGGCCCGGACCTACAACAACCGCCCTCCGTTCGACGTCTTCCGCGAGGCCCGCCAGCTTCGGGCCGACGCCGAAGCGCTCTCGGACCGGACCCACATACCGAGCCAGAAGCAGCAGCTGCTGATCGCAATTGGCCAAGCGACGGCACTGCTGAGCATGACCGCCTTCGACCTCGGCTCCCTCGGGGACGCCACACGGCTCGCCCGCACCGCCGCGATGTACGGTGAAGCTACCCGTTTCACGCCGCTCTCCGCCTTCGCGGTCGGCACGCTCGGGATTCTCGCCTACTGGGAGGGCCGACCCGCCGAGGCGATCCGCCTTGTCCGGCAGGCGCAGTCGTTCGCCGGTGTCGGTACGGCCGGCAGGACGCGCATCGCCGCCATCGAGGCCAGGGCCTACGGGCATCTAGGGGACCGGCAGCGAGCGGCCGCGGCGGTCAACCGCATCGCAGGGGATGCCGCAGTCGAGCACGACGATCTCCATGACGGGGTTGCCGGGGAATTCCTGCACGGGCCCGAGCGCATCGCCCGCTCTCACGGCACTACCTTCCTGCTCCTGCACGACGGTGCCGGGGCGCAGGAGCATGCGAGGCGCGTACTGGAGCTGCAGAACAGCCTTCCCACAGATCAGAGGATGCCCCGAATCGAAGCAGAAGCGCGAGCGGACCTCGCGTCAGCGCTGATCCTCGGCGGTGAACTGGATGAGGCCGTCGAGGTCCTGACGCCGATCGCCGCGCTCGCCCCCGACAGGCGACCGGCCGGCCTGGTCGAGCGCGTGATAAACGTCCGCAGACTGCTCACCACGGAGTCCGTCCGGACGTCACCCGCCGCTGTCGCGCTGAGCGACTCTCTGGAGGAGTACACGAGGGTCTCGGCTCCCAGGCAACTCGGTTCCGGTGTAGCACGGCTCGCCATCGGCGAGTAGCAGTCCCCGACCGGTGGGGCGGGGTGGTCCAGGCGGATGCCGGTCACGCCGCCCCAGCCGTCTCAGCCGAGCGAGCGGGCCGCCGCGAGGATCTCCTGCTCCCGGGCCGCGTTGATGCCGTGGGCAGACGCCCTCGGGTGGGGGACAGGTGAGTTGCCTGCTTGCAGCCAGTCCCAGGTGTCCCGGACCGTGTCCTCCAAGGGGCGGCAGGTGAAGCCAGCGGCGTAGGCCGAGGAGGAGTCCACCAGCCAGACTCCCTCGTCCGTCCGCCAGAGCGGCAACTCCGTCCACTGGCGGACCCCGTGGTCCAGCAGCACTCCGTCAGACACCCAGCGAAGCTCACCCGGTCCGCCCGTCACGGCCAGGCACGCCTCCAGGAAGCTCCCCATCGTGTCCCGGCCGATCGGCGCCGCCACGTTGTGGACGCCTCCGCCAGGATGGTCGGCGACATCGACGGCGAAGCGAGCGACGTCTCTCACGTCCACCGGCTGGATGCCCTTGCCGGGACTTCCGGGAGCCAGGATCTCGCCGCCGCGGGCCGCTCGCCGAAGCCACCACGGAAGCCGGCCGACGTACTCGTGGGGGCCCAAGATCACGCCGGGGCGGAGGAGCCAGCACCGATCTGCTCCGAACGTCTCGACCACCGCCCGCTCACCGCCGGCCTTCTGCCGACCGTAGTGCAGATTTGGCCCCAGCCAGCCCGGAGGATTCATCCCGTAGTCGCTTCCGGCATCGGCGGGTCCGTCCAGCAGTGGGTCGCCCACCTTGAGGGGGTGGTCCGGCCACCCGGCGTACACCGACACGGTCGAGACGTAGACGTAGCGGTCCGTTGCGCCTTCCAAGGCCCTCGCGCCGGCCAGCACAACCTTCGGCGGCTGTTCGGCGGCCGAGGTGTCGATCACGGCGTCCCATGGGCCTGCTTCTGCCAGCCGGGAGAGGTCGTCCGCCGATGTACGGTCACCGATCACCCGCTGGACGCCCGGAAAGAACGCCCCGGACCTGCCCCGATTGAACGTCGTGACGGCCCAACCCCGGGCCAGCGCTTCCTCAACGACGGCCTTACCCAGAAACCAACCGCCGCCGATCACCAAGACTCTCATGCCAGGCATCCTGCCCAGAGTTGGCACCTGCTCGCCACCCCGTAGCGCACGGTCAAGCCCGAACCCGCAGGCCGCAGCCGTGACTGCGACAAAGATGACACCTCGATGACACGTTGGTGAAGGGAGGCCGTCGAAGTGACAGGTCGAAGGCATGGTCCTGTCAATGCCTCCCGGACAGACTGGGTTGCTCGGCCGCACCGCTGATCCGGATCGATCAACCGGTGGCTGCCGGGAATTCCCGTCGGCACGAGCGTCTGTCTCGGCCACCTGCGGGACTCACCACGATTCCCGCCGAAGAAGCCGGCGGGAGAATCCGAGAGGAGTACCTGATGGAGAGCACCACGCCCGCTGCTCAGGACAACGAGGGGGGCGGCCTCCTGGTCGCCGTCCGCAACATCCGGGCCGCGCGGTCTCGCGCGGACCTGCCGTCCGACAACACGGGCGGCAAGTCCGACCAGAACGACACCTGATCCGGATGCCCACGATGCACGATGCCGCTTCGTGGGCGGTGCGCCTGGGTGGGGACCAGTTCCTCACCCAGGTGCTCCACCGCTCCTACGCCATCGTCTCGACGGACGGGACCGACACAGGCTCCCTCCTCTCCTGGGACGATCTGAACTCCATCGTCGCGACGCACCGCATGGAGCCGCCGAGGCTGCGGCTGTCGCAGGACGGGGAGACCATCCCCCTCGGCCGGTACTCGGCCCCGATCACCAACCGGCGCGGAGTGACCTGGAACCGGGTTCACCCCGCCGAACTCCATGCCAGGCTCGCCGAAGGCGCGTCCTTAGTCGTGGACGCGATCGACGAGATCCACTCGCCGATCCGTGCCGCCGCCGAGGCCTTGGAACGCTTCTTCGGCACGCCCGTGCAGACGAACGCCTACGCCTCGTGGACCGAGCGGGAAGGCTTCGGTCGGCACTGGGACGACCATGACGTTGTCGTCGTCCAACAGCACGGCGCGAAGCGCTGGCGGCTGTGGGAGCCGACCCGGACGGCGCCCACCTTCCGCGACGTGGAGTCTCCGGAAGAACCCGACGGCGAACCGGTCGCTGACGTCGTCCTTACCCCGGGTGACGTCCTCTACCTGCCGCGCGGATGGTGGCACGCCGTCACCGCCGACCAGGGCACCGAATCCTTGCACCTCACATTCGGCCTCGTCACCCATACCGGAGCCAGCCTCATCAACTGGCTGGCCGACCAGATGCATGCGGACACCGTCATGCGGCTGGACATCCCCCGCCACGCGGAATCGGCGGCAAAGTCCACGTACCTGGAAGCCTTGCGGACCGCGATGCTCGCCGCCCTGTCCGACCCCAAGTTGATCGACCGGTGGGCGGGCTCCGTCGACACCACCCACTTCGGGCGCCCGGCCCCGTCCCTGCCGTACGTGGCGGAGCTCCCGCCTCGTCGGGAGATCGCCGTACGGCTCACGGCGGCACGCGCCGAGATCACGACCGACATCACAGCAGGAACCGTCACCTTGGCGGCGGCCGGCACCGAGTGGGAGTTCGCACAGCAGGTGACCCCCGCGCTCCGCGCCTTGCTCGCGGGCGAGCCCGTGACTATCGGGGACCTCGCCGATGCCGCCGGCCTGGAAGTCAAGGATGTGGCAGGTGTCCTGACGGTCCTCATCAAGGGCCAGGGCGCCTGTGTCGTCAAGGCAGCACCGTGAGCGCCGTTCTCGGCCTGGGGACCTACCGGGTGCGCGCTGTCAGCGACGCGGCGCGCACCGCCCTTCTGGCCGGAACGCCCTGGATCGACACAGCTCCCAACTACGCGTACGGCCGCGCCCACCGCGAGCTCGCTGCCGTTCTTCCGGAGTACCCGGGTGTCCGGGTGGCGACGAAGGCCGGGTTTGATCCGCAGGGACGCCACAGCATCGCCCCGGAGTTCGTCCGCTCCCAGACCGAGCAGACCCTCGCCGACCTCGGCCAGGCGGACTTGGTGTTCGTCCACAACCCCGAGCGGTCCAGCTACGACCGCGGGCAGCTGCACCGGAACGTACTCGGCGCGTTCGCCGCGCTGGAGGAGTTCGCGCACGCCGGGCGCATCGGCGGCTACGGCGTCGCCACTTGGTCCGGCTTCACGTCCCGGGCGTTCACCGTCGCCGAGCTGGTCGCCCTGGCCAGCGCCGCCGCCGGGTCGCAGAGCCACCGCCTCACCGGGGTGCAGATGCCGGTGAGCCTGGTGATGGCTGAGCCCCTCACCCAGGCGCTCGACGGGGACGGACCACTTGTCCACGCACGCGAAGCCGGGATCACCACCTTCGCCTCCGCGCCCCTGCACGGTGGCGAACTCCCGGCGCTGATGACACCCGAACTGGTGAATCTCATTCAGCCGGGATCGAACCCGTACGCCGCCGCGTTCCACCTGGTCGGGGCCTGCCCGGCTCTCGACGTCGTCCTCACCTCGACCAGCAGTCGCGCGCACTGGGACGATGCCACGGCGGCCCTCGCCCGCCCGATCCCGGAAGACCGACTCAGGAAGGTGCTCGATGTCCTTTCAGCCGGATGACGCCGCCCGCCACCGCCTGGACGGCGCGCACGCCAAGGCCGCAGCTTTTCTCGGCCTCGCCTGCACTGGGCCGTCTGTCTTCGGCACATCCGGGTCGACGGTCGGCCGCCGCGCAGGGGACCTCTGGCTGCGTGTCTCCAGCGGCCGGCGCCGATTCGCCCCCCGGCCCACCGGCCAAGGGCCCCTCGGAGCCGAGCAGTTCATCCCGGAGTCCGTCCCGCGCCCGCGGCTGCACGACACCCTGGACTGGACGGAGGCCGCCTGGGCCTACCAGGCAGACGTCTTCGACCTTGTCGGCTCCGCAGTGTCCTCGACACCGGACCTCCGCCAGGTCCCGGGCCTGGAGGACGGCTGGTGGAGCGGTCTGACGACCGCGTTGGCCGGCATCGCCACGGCCCCTGGGACAAAGATCCTCTTGCGGCCTGAATGGGTCGAGGAGGTCTTCCCGAAGTACCTCGGCATCTCGGCCCCCGCTACGGTCGAGCGGACCACCGGCCACGGGGATCTCCAGTGGGCCAACCTGACCGCCAAACCGCTCATGATTCTGGACTGGGAGCGCTGGGGACTCGTCCCCGTCGGCTACGACCCCGCGGTCCTGTGGGTGAGCAGCCTTCTCGTGCCCGCAGTCGCAGACCGCGTCCGCGCGGAGTTCTCCGCCGTCCTTGACACCCCGGCCGGACGTGTCGGCCAACTGATCGCCCTCGCGGAGACGCTCCAAGCCGTCGACCGCGGATACTACCCGGAACTGGCGCCACTCCTCGCAGACGCCGCATACAGACTCACCGGCGTTCGCCCCGCGTGCTGACCACGGGCGGGCCCGACAACAACGCTGTTACGGTCCCCAGCATGGCGCTCTCAGCAACCAGTGGACGGGATGTGGACCTTCGTATCGAAGTCGGGTGCTGCAGCCGGCTGTCGGCGGTCGATGGCGACGGCGGCGTTATTGATGAGGACGTCGAGGTGGCCCAGCGGTGCCGCCACGTCGGTGACGGCGCGGGCCACGCTCGCGGGGGTCGGTGACGTCCAGGACGTGGGAGTAAACGACCAGCCCCCTACGACTGAGGGCGGCCTGGGTGTCGCAGCCGACCAGGGTGTCGCATACCCCTATGACGACCTGCATCCCCTGTTCGGCGAGGCGGGTGGCGATGGCGAGGCCGAGGCCGCGGTTGCCGCCGGAGACGAGTGCGACACTGTGGTCCGAGAATGTCATGCGGCCATGTCGCGAAGCGGGTAGGTCAGCGGCGGCGGAGCTTGCCCGCCGCGAGGCCGTCGACAAAGTCCTCATATTCACCCTCAGTGAAGAGGAGCGGGTGCTGGTCGGGATTCAGGGAATCCCGCATCCCGACCAGCCCACGGGCCAGGAACGCGATCTCGACGCAGTTGGTGCCGCCACTGCTGGCCGTTTGCCATTCCGCTTGGTCGTATTGCGCTTGGACCCACGTCGGATCCAGTGAGTTCTTCTCGTCGGCGGTGACGATGCCCTCCGGGCCCCAGTAGGCGGTGGTGGCCTGCTGGACGGGCGGGGCCTGCTTGAGGTTGGCGTGGGTCACGAGAGGTCCTTGGCGATTCTGGAGAGCAGTGCCAGCGAGTCCGCTGGGGACAGGGCGTCTGTCTTGAGGTGGTCGCTGGTGGTGCGGTAGGCGGTGACGGTTTCGGGGTCGTGGAGGTGGAGCGCGGCGCGCATGCCTTCGATGGTGACGGTGTCGCGGCCTGTCGGGAAGGACATCGCCATGAAGGGGCCGTCCATGCCCGCGTGCGCGCCATGAGAGAGCGGGATGACCTGGATGACGATGTTCCGGTGCGTGCGCGCCAGGTTGATGAGGTGTTCGACCTGGGCGCGGGCAGTCTGTCGGCCGCCGACTTCCTGACGCAGTTGCGCCTCGGTGAGCACAGCCCAGATCGGGAGGGCGGGCTGGCGGTCGAGAGCCTCCAGACGCATGTTGCGGCGGGTGGTGATGAAGCGTCCGATGTCCTCCTCGCTCTTCCAGGCCCGGCTCGCGATGATGACGGCGCGCTCGTAGTCGTCGCACTGCAAGAGGCCGTGGACGACAACGGGATACCAGATGAAGAGGGCGCAGGCGAGCTCCAGGCTGGCGAGGTAGTCGCCGAGCGGATCGTCGACGACTCCGGGGTAGCGCTGGTGCCAGTCGCGTTTGCGTGCGTTGCGGACCATGTCGCGCCAGGCTTCCTGAACTTCTGGGTCGTCGATCTGCAGGACCTGGAAGAAGTGCGGGAGCTGCTGGAGTTTGATGCCCTGCGTGCCGTTCTCGATCTTGGAGATGGTCGAAGCGGAGCCGTACCCGAGGGCCTCGGCGGCCTGTTCCACCGACCAACCGACGCGGAGGCGGGCCTGCCTGACCTCGCTGCCAATGCGGCGGCGGCGCGGTGTGGGTTCAACGGCCATGCTTGGACACCTCCCTCGTTGGGGAAAGGCTAGCGCTTGGGCTAGTTGATGCATATGCCTGACTCGCGAAAGGGACACTGTTTCCCTTTCGACGGTCTTGCCCTTGGGCTGACGTAGCGTCATCATCGTTGAGCAGTCCGGAGTTTGTCCTCATCTCCTTCGCGCTGGGCACCTCCTTCGGATCGCTGGCCTGCATGCTCTCGCGGGCCACGCTGTGCGCTCGTTGGCCCGTCCCCGTCCAGCTGCTGTGACTTGCAGGCCGGCGGGGTGCTCACTGCCAGACGCCACCTGGAACCCGGAAGGTACGTATGGACCAGCAAACCGTCTTAGCCTCGCTGAATACTGGTGCGGACCGAGAGGACGCCCTGGCCGCGCTCGCCCGAGGACCGAGGGCCGTCGACTGCCCCGACCTCGGTAGCGGGCGCCTCGTCTTCACCCGCTACCGGGAGGTGCGCCACCTGCTGCGGGCGTCGGGGTTCACCTGCGCGCCCACGGCGAGGGGAATGCTCGACGAGCTTCCGCCCGAACTGCGCTCCCTCGTCGGCCCGGTCACCTCCTGGGTGCTGTACGCCGACGCCCCGCAGCATCCGCGTATCCGGACGTTGCTGTCCAAGGCCTTCGCACCGCGCCGGATAGCTGCCCTGGAGAGGCACATTGCAGATGCGGCGGACGAGTTGGTCAAGCGGTTCATCGGGTCCGGAGGCGGTGACGCAGTCAGTGGACTGGCCGAGCCGCTGCCGGTCGACACCATCAGCACGCTGCTCGGCATCCCCGTCGCGGACCGCGCCACGGTCAAGGCATGGTCGGACGACGTCATCCTCCTGACCGAGCCCGCGCTCACCGGCGACCAGGAGCAGCAGCTCGCCCGTGCTTGGACCCAGCTGGCGTCCTACTTCGGTGACCTCATCGAGCAGCGGAGCGCCCGGGCCGGCGACGACATCGTCTCGGCGCTCGTCGATGTCGAGGCCCAGGGCGACAGCCTTACCCGTATCGAGGCGGTGTCGAATCTCATCGCCCTGCTCGTCGGCGGTCACGAAACGACCGGTGGGCTGATCTCGGCCCTGCTACTCGCCGCCGCCGAACACCCCGAGCACTGGGACCGGGTCCTTGCCGACGACGCCTTCGCGGCCGGGTTCGTCGAGGAGGTACTGCGCCTGTACGGGCCGGCGATGATCACGGCCAGGACCGCCGCTGCGGACTGCGATGTCTTTGGCATCCCGATTAGGGCGGGGCGGCGGCTCGTCCTGTTGCAGTCCTCGGCGAACCGCGACCCCGATATCTTCGAGGAGCCGGAGGAGTTCCGGCCCGACCGCAGTCCTAACCCGCACGTTGCCTTCGGACACGGACCGCACGCCTGCTTCGGCGCTGCATTGGCCCGGATGGAGGCCACCGCGATGCTGCGGGCCTTCGTCCGCCGGGCGGACCAGCTGCGGATCCAGGTCGACCAGGTCGCGTGGAAGCCCTCCCAGGTCATCCGCTCGGCATCCCTTCTGCCTACGGCCGTGGTCTCCGGGAGCACGAGGTGATCCTCACCGGCCCCGCGATCAGGCAGGAGGTCGCGGCCGGACGCATCACCTTCGCCCCACTCGCCGACTGCGCCGTGAACCCGAACAGCTGCAACTATCACCTGGGCACCGAACTCAGGGTCTACAACGAGCGGACCAAGCGCTGGAGCGCAGTGGAGATGACCTCGGACGGCTATCTCCTGCGCCCACGCCGGATGTACCTGGGTCACACTGCCGAGGTCATCGGCAGCCGCGAGTTTGCGATGCGCCTGATCGGGTGCAGCTCCAACGGCCGCCGCGGGCTGTTCCTGCAACTGTCCGCAGACCTCGGGCACACCACCTCGCAGCACCGCTGGACGCTGGAGATCGTCGCGGCCAAGCCGACGTGGATCTTCCCCGGCATGGTCGCCGGCCAGGTGTCCTTCTGGCACAACGCCGGCCCCGTCCAACCGACTCCGGCGCTGTACGCGGGGTTCAGCCACCCCTGTGAATCGCAGATGATCGGAGCCCCCGCGTGATCCTCACCGGACCGGAGATCGCCCGCCAGGTCGAGCAGGGACGCATCACCATGGACCCCTTCGACCCGGCCCGCTGCACCACCAACTCCTACGATCTCGCCCTCGGACACCGGCTGCTGGTCTACCTCGACGATGTCCTCGACCCCCGCCTGCCGTCCGCGCACGAGACCCGCGAGATCCCCGCCGCCGGCTACCTCCTCGAGGCCGGTGACTTCGTGCTCGCCGAAACCGCCGAGCGGCTCGGCAGTGACCATTACGTGCCGCTGATCCACGCCAAGTCCGGGTTCGCTCGCCTGGGCGCCTTCGCCCACGTGACCGCGGACCTGATTGACCTCGGGTTCCACGGCCGCTCCACACTCCAGCTGTACGCGACGCTGCCTGTCACGATCTTCCCGGGCATGCTCGTCGCGCAGGCCACCTTCTGGGTGCCGTACGGAGAGATCGAGCTCTACACGGGCAAGTACCAGGGCGCGGACGGTCCGTTGCCCTCGCGCAGCCACCTCGACCCGTGGGCGGCGGCAGCCCGTGACTGACATCCCGGCGGGAGCATTCACATCCCTTCAACAGGACTCGGCCTGCCTGTTCGCGCCCCGCGCCCGCCTGGAAGCCGCACCGGTCTTCGACGGCACCGACGCCCTCACCGCCGGTCGGGCCGCCGCACCCGCCCTTGTCGACTTCGCCTGGCGCGCCCAAGCCGAAGAACTCGACGGTCTGGTCCTCGAACTCACCTACCGCCCGCTCGGCGCGGACCTCGACACGCTGGCTGTCACAGTCCGCCAAGTGATCTCCGGGCTCCTCGACGCCATCGGCACCGATCCCGGCACGGCCCTGCGCGAGGCCGGAACCCCCGGCTGGTGGCTCACCCTCGCCGGCACCCGCTGGTTCGTCCTCGTCTTCGCCCCCTGCTACCCCTCCACCTCACCCCGCTCCACCCACGGCCTGACCTCTACCTTCCTCCTCTTGCAGCCCGTCCATTCCTTCGACCGCCACGCCAGCCCCAAGGGCAGCGTCATCGCCCCGGCCGTCCGCCAGCGGATCCGCGATGCCCACACCGCCGCCGGATGCTCCTACGACCCTGCGCTCGCCCAACAGGACATCGAGGCACTGAAGTTCATCGCCCCCCTGCACCAGGACGACCCGCCCATCACCTGGTGGCAGCCCGGCCCGCTCTACCCGGAGACTGCATGAAGACGCACCCCGACCTCCACCAGCTCGCGGCCGACATGGCCACCACCCACGCCAGCACGGTCCCTGCTGTCTGGAACGCCCCCGCCGAACTCCTGTCCGCCGCACAGGCCCTGTTCACCCACCCTCCGGCTGACGGAGCCGACGAACTGCTCGCCGGAATTGCCCGCCTCCTCGGCCACGGACCTCACCCCGCCGTCACCCTCCACGCCACCCGCACTGACACTGCCATCCCCCCGCAAGCCCGGCCGACCCGGTCGACAGGCCCCCGCGAGGAGGACATCCTCCTTCACGCCCTCGCCGCCGCCGTAGCCCCCGGCAGCCCGCCCTGGCCCCACAGTCACGCAGACCCAGGCCTCCTCACTGCCGCGACCAGAGCACTCACCAGCCAGATCCCTTGCCGGACCGACGCACTTCGCGCCGCTGCCGTGCACTACCTCCTGCGGCAACTGCCCGACGCCGACGAACCCCTGCGCCGCACCCTTCTGCGCAGAACTGCCTGGCTCCTCGACCCCCGCACCGAGGACCCCACCCGGCTGCTGCTGCACCTCACCGGCGAGGACGACCCGCTCGCCCCCGCACCCGTCAGCCGGACACGCGCCTCCGAGCGGTGCAACCAAGCACTCCCCACGGCGGACTGGGCCGCCTGGCCGGCGCCGGACCATGTGCTGCGCCTGTCCGGCCGGGTGGCCGCCGTCCGCGCACACCGCCACCTCACCTTCGCCGACCTCGCATGGGACGGCCGCACCGCCCAGCTCGCCTTCGACCCCGACAAAGCCAGCACGCTCCAGCCCGGCGACCTCGTCGTGGTGCGCGGAACCTGCTCGGCCAGCCGGACCGGCGAGCCCACCCTTTTCGTCCGGCAACTGGAGCGCCACGAGCCCGGCGCCCCACCACCGTCACCCCACCCCGACCTCTCGCCCGCGCTGGCCCCCCTGCGGGCCCGGTTGGCCACGGACGGATTCCGCGAGGCGATCGGCCCCGTCCTCACCGACGCCTATTTCGGCGGAGCCGCACGGCCGTTCACCACCTGGGCCCACGCCACCGGGCGCCGCCAGTACCTGCGCGTCACCGCCGAACTCGACCTGCTCGCCGTCATCGCCGCCGGAACCAGCCGCTGCTACGAGATCGGCCCCAGTTTCCGCAACGAAGGACGCCGAGGCCAACCGGTCAGCGAGTTCGTGATGCTGGAGGCGTACGCCGCCGACCTCGACCTCGATCACGCGACCCGCTACCTCGCTGACCTCGTCGCCGGCATTCTCCACCTCCCCGGCCCCCTGCGGCACCGCACCTTCGACCACGCCTTCCAGGACATCACCGGCATCCACCCCGCCGACGCCCCCGCCATCCGGGCACTCGCCGACCCGCAGATCCCGTACACCGCCGCCCGCACCGACGACCCCGACCTCCTCGCCCGACGTCTGTGGCGCCACAGCGTCCGCCAGAACCTGCGCGGCCTCACCGCTATCACCCACATCCCCGGACCTGGCTCCCCGCTCATCGCCGGCACCGGCCGCACCGCCGAACGCGTGTGGCTGTACGTCGACGGACTAGAACTCGCCGAGATCGCCCGCAACGAACGCGACCCCGCCCGGCTCGCCGCCGCATTCCGCGCCCAGTTCACCACCGACCGCCACGCCGCCCACCGCACCTACCAGGGCGTGCTGGACGTGTTCGACAGCGGCCTGCCGCCGTGCGTCGGTCTCGGCATGTCCGTCAGCCGCCTCGCCGCCCTCGCCCAGGCCAGCATCCCCGGCCCCCGCCGAGCACCGGCCGCCTGACCACCAGCATTCCCCAGACCACCAAGAGGACGACATGACCACCACCACGGCCACCACCTGGCCCCTGCCCACCGTGCCCCGCACCGCCGCCGACGTGTGGGCCGCCAGCTACCCCGACTTCGTCGCCATGATCAACCAGACCAACGTCATGCCCGGCGCCCACGCCACCGTCAACACCTGGGCCCTGCACTCCCGCATCGACCGAGACAGCCACGTCCTGGACGTCGCCTGCACCACCGGATTCACCTCCCGGGAGCTGGCCCGCCTCACCGGCTGCACCGCCACCGGCTTCGACCTCAACCAGGACTCCGTCGCCCTCGCCAGCTACAACCACCGCACCCTCGACCCCGCCCTGCGCCTCACCTACTGCCAGGCCGACGGCACCACCTTCCAGCCCGACCGCACCTTCACCCACATCGCCGTCGGCGCCGCCCTCGGCTTCTTCCCCGACCCACCCGCCATCGCGAAGCGCCTGCTCGGCTTCCTCGACCACAGCGGCTACCTCCTCGCCGCGCCCTTCTGGGCCCCCGACCCCCTGCCCGAGCACGCCGCCGCCGTTCGCCGCGACGTCTTCGGCATCACCAGCCCCATGGAGACGCGCGAGCAGGCCCTCGCCCTATTCGCCGGCCTCGACGTCCTCCACCAGGCCGACCACCAGCTCACCCCCGAACCCGACGACGCCATCGAGCACTACTGCGCCTCCACCATCGACCGCGCCTGCGCCCAGGCTGGCATCCGCGACCCCGCCGTCCGCAACGCCATGACCGACCGCCTGCGCCATGTGAAGCAGGCCACCAACACCTTGCGCCACCACCAGCGGTACACGGTCCTGGTCCTGCGCTACGACTCCCGCACTTACCCCGCCCGCTATGTCGAGCAGTTCTGACCCCGCCCGCCCACAGTGAGGGGACACCGTGTGATCGTCTTCGTGAATGGGGCCTTCGGCGTCGGCAAGTCCACGACTGTCGGAGCCCTCGCCGCCCGACTGCCCCACGCTCTGGTCCTCGACCCCGAGAAGGTCGGACACATGCTCTGGGCCCAGCTCCCCCCAGACCTGCGCACCGAGGAGTTCGAGCTGGAGCCCGTCTGGCCGGTGCTGACCCACTGCCTGCTCGACCAAGCCGCTCGCTCCTACGATCGGCCGATCCTCGTGCCCATGACCATCGCCCGGCCCGCTGTCTTTGCCCAGATCGTCCAGCCCCTGCGCGACCAAGGCCACGAGGTGCGGCACTTCACGCTCCTGGCCGCACCTGCGACCATCCGGGGCCGCCTGCGCGAGCGCGGCGAAGGCCCCGACAAGTGGGGTCCTCTCAGCTGGGAGGGCAACCAGGTCGAACGCTGCCTCGAAAGCCTGCGCAGCCCGCTGTTCGCCACTCATCTCGACACCGAGCACCGCCCGGCCGATCAGGTCGCCGACGAGATCCTCGACCGCACCGGCCTGCAACCGCAGGCCGCACACTGAACAACGTGGCGGGGCGGAGCCGACCACGGCTCCGCCCCGCCGACACCCCTTACGCCACGGTCAGCAGCGACCTGATCCGGTCAGCCCCGAGCGCCAGAAGCAGCGTGGGAAGCCGCGGACCCGTGTCCCGGCCGACGAGGAGCTCGTACAACAGCACGAACAGCTCCCGCTGCGACGCCTTCAGCTCCGGCGATGCCGGAGCGTCCAACGGCAGGCCGGCCTGAAGCTTCGGGACGCCGTACACCAGTCCCGTCAGCCCTGGCAGCGACCAGTGCTCGTCCAGGCCGTCAAGCAGCAGCTTGATCGCCTCCCGTTGTGACGGTGACAGCTGCTCCAGCCGTTCGCGGTCTGCCTCGTTACGAACCTGGGTGCGCTCCTCGGCCGAGACATAGCCGTTCACCCAGGCCTGCGCCCGGTCTAGACGCGGCCGGGCATCGTCCAGTGAGGCCAATGGCTCGTCCCCGGCGAAGTCGCGCAGAATCCGCAGGGTTTGCTCTGGGTTCCCGGCGCTGATGTCAGCCACCGAGGCGAGCGTGCGGAACGGCAGCGCCCGCGGTGTGGACGGCAGCTGTCCGGCCGCCGTAGCTACGGAGCGCTCGCGTACGGCGACATCGAGCTCCGTGGCCTTGCCGGACTCCACCTTCCGCGCCAGCGCGTCCCACTCGTCGTAGAGCCGCAGGATCTCCTGGTCGAACGCCACCGTGATCGACTGCCGGGGCTGACGCCGCCCGTACAGCCACCGCATCACCGGCGCTTCCAGGATTCCCAAGGCCTCGGTCGGCGTGGGTGCCCCGCCGGCCGAGCCGGACATCTTCGACATCCCGCTGATGCCGACGAACGAATACCCGAGGTACGACGGCGGATGGCCGCTGAAAACCTCGCGCACAAGCTGGGATCCGACGGTGAACGAGCTACCCGGAGAGGAGTGGTCAACGCCGCCGGCCTCGAAGGTCACGCCCTCGAACGCCCAGCGCATCGGCCAGTCGACCTTCCACACCAGCTTCCCACCGTCCGCCTCCGCGAGGGCGAAGCCGTCCTGGTGACCGCACTCGCAGCGGTACCGGATCGCCGTGCTGGCCTCGTCGAAGGACTCGACCGTGGCCGTGTCACGGCCGCACACCGCGCAGTACGGCCGGTAGGGGTAGTAGCCGCCCCCGCCAGCCGCAACCTCGTCGGCCTCCTCCGCTTCATCCGGGGCGGTCTGCGTTGCCTTCTTCGTGCGGTATCGCCCGAGGACGGCGTCGATCTGTGCGCGGTGCCGCATCGCGTGCAGGATCTGCTCGCGGTACGCCCCGGAGGTGTACATCTGGGTTTGGCTGATCTCCTCCACTTCGACGCCCAGCTCCGCCAAGGCGGCGCGGAACGGGATCTTGAAGTGCTCCGCCCAGCTTTTGTGCTCGCCGCACGGGTCCGGGACTGAGGTGAGCGGCCGGCCGATGTGCTCGGCGAACGAGGCGGGCAGGCCAGCCGGTACCTTTCGCAGCCGGTCGTAGTCGTCCCACGACAGGATGTGCCGGCACTCCAGCCCGCGACGGCGCAGCTCGTCCGCAACGAAGTGCGGGACCATGATCTCCCGGAGGTTGCCCAGGTGGATCGGCCCGGACGGGCTGATACCCGATGCGCACACCAGCGGAGTCCCGTCACCACGGCGTTTGCCCTCGGCGATGACCTGGTCTGCCGCTGCGACCACCCAATCGCCCTGCTTCACGCCCATGTGCAAGATCCTCCAACTGACGGGTTTTCAGAGACTCCAAGGATATGGCCTGGCCTATCCGGCCTGAGCCAGATAGGCCACGCGTCAGCCACCGAATCTGTGGGCGTTCCCGAATGAGCCCAGCAGGGTGGATCACTCACACCACAGGAAGGCCGCGCTCGACGTCGCTGCCGTGGAAGGTTGCGCGGCTGGCCAGGGACACGGACTACGTGGCCAACCACTTAGCCGCCCTCCCGGGCATCGAAGTCGGGAGGCAGGCTTGGAGCGTGGACGGGCAGTGCCACGGCCCCTGCCTGCGGGGCACCGAACCGTGGCTGCCGGGCTGGCTGGCGCCCGGCACAGCATTCGACCCGGAGCCAGCGTCCATCGCTTCCCGAGAGTGGACCCGTGCTGACGGCGTGTCCACCTGGGCGGCCGTCCTTCGAAACCAGCCACCAGATGATCACCCGGGCGCTCCAGCTGCCCGCCCAGCCTTGGGGGTAAGGGGGTAGGAAGAACAAAGGAAGGATAAGGAAGGAAGGGGTTCCCCTCGGGAAACCCGTTGGGTTCCCGGTGGGGAACCTGGTGGGTTTCCCTGGGGGAACCCGCTGCGCTCCCGGCGGGACGCAAACACGCCCGCCTCCTACCGTCACCTCTCGTCGGTCCTATGCCAGGGGCCCTGAGGGAGGACACCCCATGACGGAGCTGATCGTCACGGAGGAGGACGTCGCCCGGCGTCTCGGCTATCCGGTGCCCGTCGCCGACGAGGTACGCCAGCGCATCGAGACCGCGATCGTGGACGCTCAGGACGCCCTCGTGGCCCATCTCGGGAGGTCGCTGCTCCCGGCCGAGTACACCGAGAACGGCGTGCACGCCGGCCCCGAGGGCTGGGTCCTGCACCACACCCCCGTGATCACGGTCCTGTCCGCAATCTCGGAGCCAAACTCTCCGCCCGGCCCCTTCGGCTTTGGCGCGCCCACCTACAACGTGCGGTACACGGCCGGCATCGACGCCCGCTCTGATCCGGAGACCGCCCCACTGCGCTTGTGGCTGCGTGCCACCGCCTGCCATCACCCGCTGCTGGCCGATGCGCCCGCCCGGCAGCGCCGCGTCTCCTCTGCCTCCGTAGAGGGCCAGTCGGTTACCTACGACACCGCCGCCGACCCGCCGTCCCTGCTTGCGCCCCCAGACGTCGCCACCACAGACCGGTGGCGCCTTCGCGGCCGCCGGATCTACCAGGCCCCGGTGCGGCCCTCACCACCGGGACTCACGGTCCCCGGCATTCCCGGCACGGGCGGCCTGTGATGGCGGTGCTGCTGGCTGACCGTCAGCTCGGCGTACGCACCCGCGGCACGCCCGTGCTCGACGCCTACGGAGACGAAGCGACCAGTCCACTCGGTGCGCTGCGCGGACCATGGCCCGGACGTGCCCAGCCGCATACCGACGGCACCTGGCTGCTGGCCCTGGATCCCCAAGTTGGGGCACTCCTGGTCGGCGACATCGTGGTGGAGTCGGCCACCGGCGCTGAGTGGACCGTGCTGACGGCCGACGAGCTGCACAGCACGGCAGACCCCACGCTCGCCTATGTGCGCGTGATGGCCCGGCCTCGCGCCGCCGGCGGAACCCGACCGGAAGGACATCCCTGATGGCCAGCCTCGAACTGCCCCCGGACATCGCTGATCGCCTGGCACCCCTGATGGCCCGGCACACCGAACGCCTGGCCGAGGAGGTAGCGGCCGAAGCCCGGCGACGGGCGCCGGCAGCGAAGACCTGGCACACCCGAGAGGATGGGAAGGCAAGGCCGAGCCACCAGGCCGCCGACGGGCAGACCCGGCCCTCCCCTGTGCCGTTCCGGGTTGGCGGCGCACTGCTTGCCGGACCCCGCGACCCGAACGGGCCCATCGAGGAGACAGCCGGTTGCCGGTGCACGAGCACCGAGGACCCGGCGGCCGTGGCCGCGACCATCATCGCAGGCAAGGCCGCCATTCGCGGCTCGCGCACCGAAGCCGAGGTCGTGTGCGACTTCCCGCACGCCGCCGACGCGGAGTTCGCGCAGGGCGAGGGAACGCATTTCATGAGCGGCGCCGCCGCGCAAGTCGCCACCCGCCACCGCTGATGCCACAGCGTGGGCCTGGGCACACCGGTCTGACCGCATCGGCGTCCGGCACAGCGGGACGGTAGCTGCTTGAGCTTGCTTTCCTTCGCCCGGTCACCCAACCCCGTTCGAAGGAGCCGTCATGGCCGACACAGACAGCGTCCGGATCGTCCTCGCCCACCACCTGACCCGGGAGGACGTCGACCTGGCGCCCGGCGACGAGATCGACGTGCCGCACCACGAGGCCAGGCAGCTTATTGCTGCCGGGTACGTGGTCGGCGTTGATCCGTCCGACCCGGTGGCCGTCGCCAAGGCCCTCGCGCCGGCGCCGGCTCGCAAGCAGCTCGCGGCGAAGCCGCGAGTGGACAAGGCTGAGGACAAGCCGGGTGCGTGATCTCGCCTCCCTCGACGCCGAACTGCTCGCGGTGGAATGGCTGTCGAACCACGAGGAGCTGACGGGCGTGCTGGGCAGCAAGGGGAGGGTCGGGGCGCGTAACGCCCCGCCCTACCCGCGTCTCCGGATCACCCAGGTCCCCGGCGGCTCCGTGCCCGGCTGGCGCTGGCTCGGCACGTTCCACCTCCAGGTGGAGGCCCTGGGTGATCTGGACCGCTCCACCGCCCGGCCTTCGCTGCGTCTGGCCTTCACCACGGCGGTGAAGGCACTGCACGAACTGGCAGCCCGGCCTGCGCTGCCAGGGCAGCCCGTGGTGACGGCCGTACAGGCCCTGTCCGCCGGCGGATGGCTGCCGGAGCCGACGGGGCAGGGCCGGTACGTCGGGGTGGTGGCCGTGACGGCTCACCCTGCGGCTGACTGAGCCGTCGGGGATTTCGCGAGTTGTGCGACAGCCCTATGCGCGTGCAGGCGCGGACTGATGCGTCGCTGGCCTCCTGGGGACGGCGCGACGCTACGGCCCGGTGGGGCCTACCGTCCGGCACGCCCCTACCGGTCCGCCCCGAGGAGAGATCGACCGTGCCTACGGAGAGCATGTTCGTCGCGCAGATGGCGCGGCTGTACCTGGCGGTGCCGGGTACCGTCGCGCCCGCCGATCCGATCGTGGCCATGCCGGCTGCGTGGAAGGACGTGGGCCTGTTCAAGCCCGGGTCGCTGGAGTGGAACACCGACCCAAAGTTTGAGGAGATCAAGTCCCACCAGCTGCGGTACGCGGCCCGCACCATCCAGACCGAGGACGCGGCCACCGCCAAGGTCGAGCTGCAGGAGTGGAACGCCACCAACATCGTCGCGGTGTACGGCGGCGGCGCGGTCACCAGCGTCACCGCGGGCGGGAAGACGTTCTACCGGTACACGCCGCCCGCCGTGGGCGGCCGCAACCAGTTCGCGGCGGTGATCGAGCTGATCGACGGGGCCAAGCGCTACCGGCGGATCGTGCCGCTCTGCGAGCAGGTGGCCTCGGTCAACCAGAAGTTCCCCAACGACGCAGAGTCCACGCTGCCGCTGGAGCTCAAGGTCATCGGCGGCGCCGTCGGCGACCCGTGGTATGACCTCACCGACGATCCGGGCTTCGCCCCGGCAGCCTGATCGCCTTCCTGGCAAAGAAGTTGGCGTTCTTGTCGCTGTGCCCATTAGCGGCCCATGCACCTACTGTGGTGCGTGCCGGCCAGGCCGTCCCTACCCCCCCGGGGGACGGCTCGGCCGCCTCCAGCGAAGCCCCGGTCCACCCCCCGGCCGGGGCTTCGCTGTGCCCACCGCCGGTCACCGGCGCAGAGGCTGGCCGGACCACAATAGGCATGGGGAGAAACCATGGAACTGCCCTACCCAGAAGGGACGTTCGTCCGCCTGGACGAGGAGGACGGGTACACCCGATTCGGCACGCCCGTGCAGCTCGCGCCCGGCTGGCACGGCATCCAGCAGCGCCCGGGCGGCCGAGTCGAGGCGATCGTGCCCGGGACCGCGTTGATCCGGCCCTGGTCCCGCAGGCGGGTGAGGGTCTTCTACACCGAGTCGTGCATGTGCGAGTGGGGCCCGTGCGGCCCCGGCTGGCGGTGGTCCTCGGAGACCGACGGGTGGGCCGGGAGGGACGAGTGGCGGGAACGGCTGTACACCACGCAGCCCGAAGCCCTGGCGGACGCGCTGAACTGGCTGCGCACCGAGTACGCGGCCTTGAAGCCCGCGTAGGCCACCGTCAGCGGCCGATCTACACCCAGGAGGGGGTCACGCCCGACGTGACCCCCTCCGCCGCGTTCCCGGGCCGCCTCGTCCCGCGCCCGGCCAGCGCCTCGGGGCGACGCTAACCCTGGCCCGCTCCTAGCGTCTGCGGCGATCACTCGCCCGACAGACCGAGGAGCCCTGAATGCCCGGGATCGATCTGGACGCCGCGCGCAAGCGCCGTCTGGCCGTCGCCGCCGACAAGGCGCGCGCCGCGAAGTCCGAGTACACCGTGGGGGAGGAGCCGATCATCCTTGGCGGTGCCCAGGTGGCGGTCCTGCCGGCCGAACTTCCCATGGAGGTGTGGCAGCCGCTGGTCGGCATCCCGTACCTGCCGCTGCTGCTGCGCAAGCTGGTGGAGGCCGCCCAGTCGAAGGGCGAGCAGCAGGCGGAGGCCGCCGGCCTGGTCGTGGACGTCCTCGGCGCCGAGCCTGGCCTTCCGTCCGACCTGATCGCCGCTGCGGGGGAGATGGGCCGACGGCTGCTCGGTGAGGACGGCTACGGCCGGCTGATGGCCGAGCGGCCCAGCCACTCCGACGTAATGGAGTTGGTGCGCTACGCCTGGTCGAAGTACATGGGTGGGGGTGCCGGCCTGGGGGAACTCATCGGGCCGTCCGAGACGCCTTCGAGCGCTGGGACGACCTCGAAGCCGATCTCCAGCGGTTCTACCACCTCGACGCCCGAGGCGTCTGGCGACGGCCCGGTGACCCTGGATTCCTCGGCACCCGCCGCCTCCTGACCCTGATGCGGGGACTTCCGGCGGAGGCGCTGCTGCGTCGTGACGCCGGCGAAGTCGGGTCCGACCGCTGGGGCCTGACACAGGAACTCCTCGCGCAGGCCGTCGAGCTGATTTCGGTGATGGCGGCGGAGCGCCGTCTGCGGCAGCCGGTCGAGCTGCCCCGCCCGGCCCATCTGCGGGCCGGCCACACGCAGGGACACGACGCGGACGGGATCGCCCGTGCGGTCGCTGTCCTGCGCGGCACTACCAGGAAGGCGCCCCGCGGTGGCGGATGAGATCGACTCCGGTCGCCTGGTCGTCCAGGTCGCCGCCGACTCCTCCGGGTTCGCGCAGGACGCGCGGGCCCGAGTGGATGCGGCGACCCGCAACCTGCGTGCGCGGGTGCGGCTGGAGCCTGACACCACGGGGCTGCGTCAGCGGGTTCAGGCCGCCGCCCAGGCCGTCCGCGCCCGGGTCAAGATCGCGGTCGATGCTGACACCTCGGGTCTGGCCGAGAAGATCCGCGTCGCGACCGCCCGAGGCGCCTACGTGCGGGTGGGTGTCGCGTTCGACACCGGTAACCTGCGCCGCCGCGTCGAGGTCGCGGCCGAGGCCGCCGCCGCCACGGTCAAGGTCGGCCTCGACGTCGACACCGCCGGGCTGCGCTCGCGCGTGCGGGCGGCTCTGGCGGGCCTGTCCGTCAACGTCCGGGTGGAGGTCGACACGACTGCCGCGTCCGCGCGCGTCGCGACATTCCGCACGATGGCGGGCCGCCCGCTGGACATCCCGGTCAACACCGGCGGAGGCGGCGCGGGCGGAGGCCTCGCTGAGGCAGCTGAGGGCCTGGGCTCCACCATCGCGGGGCTGATGCGCCTGCCCGCGATGGCGTCCGGTGCGCTCGCGCTCGGTCAGGCCCTCACCCAGGCCGCCGGCGGCCTCTTCGCCATGGGCTCGGCCGCCGCCCCCGCGGTCGGACTGCTCAGTGCGCTCCCCGGAGCGATGAGCGCCGCGGCCCAGGGCGCCGGCACCATCCTGGCCGCGTTCAGTGGCATCGGCGCCGCCGTGAAGGCCCTCGGGCAGGCGGACACCCAGTCCGCCGGGGCCTCCAGCGCCGCCGCGCAGGCCCGGCAGGCCGCAGCCGACCGCGTTGCGGACGCCCAGCGCCGCCTTGGTGCGGCGCAGCGCGACTCCGACGAACAAGCCCTGAGCGGAGCCGAGCAGGTCGCGCAGTCCCGCCGCCGCCTCGCGGACGTCCAGGAGCAGACCGCTGCCGCCGTGGCCGCCGCCGACCGCCAGCTGGCGGCCGCCGAGCTGACGGTCACTCGCGCCAACCAGGCGGCCACCCGCGCGCAGGAGGCGCTGAACGACGCCCGCCGCGATGCTCAGCGTTCCCTGGAGGACCTGAACCGGGATGCCGCTCGCGGTCCTCTGGAGGAGCAGAAGGCGCTCCTGTCCCTCGAACAGGCACGCTCGCGTCTCAACGAGGTCAACACCTCGCCATTCGCGTCCGAGACGGACCGGCGCGAGGCGCAGATCGCCTTCCAGGATGCCACCAACCAACTCGAGGACGTCCGGGTCCGCAATCAGCGGCTTGCCGAGGACGTCAAGAAGGCGAACCAGGAAGGCGTCGAGGGCAGCGACCAGGTCACTGCCGCCAAGCAGGAGCTGACCCGTGCCCAGGAAGCAGAGCAGGACGCCGTCCGGGGCGTCCAGGACGCGGAGCAGCAGGCAGCCCGCGCCCGCGTCGAGGCCGTCCGGGAAGTCCAGGACGCCCACACCGAGCTCGACCGCACTGTTCGCGACGCGGAGCGCCAGCAGAAACGTTCCGCCGAGCAGCTAGCGGACGCTCAGCGGGACGTCGCACGGGCCCTGCGAGACCAGGGTCAGGCGCTGGCCTCCAGCGGCACGGCGGCCAACGCGGCCGCTGCCGCGCTCGACAAGCTGTCCCCCGCCGGGCAGCGCTTCGCCCGCTTTCTCCAGGGCACCGTCCAGCCGGCTCTGCGGGAGCTTCGGGACACCGCCCAGGAAGCACTCCTGCCGCCCCTGGAGACAGCCGTCAGCCGCGGCATGCAGCTGCTGCCGATCTTCAACGGCGCGCTTGCACAGACCGGGCAGGTACTCGGGCAGGTCGCGATCCGGGGCGCGGAGATGGCCACCTCCGGGCCTTGGCGTGCGGACCTGGCTCAGATCGCCGCGACCAACACGCGGGTCATCGGGTCGCTTGCCACCGCCGGCCTGAGCGCGGCCGATGTCCTGCGCAACATCGCGGTCGCGGCTGGGCCGCTGGTGGAACGCCTGGCCGGCGCCGCCGAACGCGGAATGGCCGCCGCAGCCGCCTTCGTCCAGGCCGGCCGGGACGGCGGCCAGCTCGGCGAGTTCTTCCAGCGCGCCGGGGACACCGGCGCGCAGCTGTGGGGCATCCTGCGGGACATCGCGGTCGGTGTCTTCCACATCGGTCAGGCCGCCGCCCCCGCCGGCCAAGCCCTGCTCACCTCCCTGGCCAGCGCTGCCAGCAGCTTCCGCACGCTGACCGGCGAGGGAGAGACACAGGCCAAGCTCGCCGGGTACTTCGCCAACACCGTCCCCGTCGTCCAGGAGCTCGGCCGCCTGGTCGCGGCCGTCGGCGTCGCCTGGTTCAACTTCACGAACAACCCCAGCCTGGCGCCGCTGATCGCCCGGCTGCGCACCGAGTTCCTGCCCGCTGTCATGCAGCTCGCCGGGGCGCTCGGCAACGGCCAGCTGTGGGGCCAACTGCTCAGTCTGATCACGTCGGTGGCGAATATTGCGGCCGAGCTGGGTGGTCTGGGCAACACCCTGTCCGGGTTCCTGCTGGTCATGCAGGGCGTCGCGACTGTTGTCCAGGTGCTGCTGTCGATTCCTGGCATGGGCGCGTTCGTGTCCGCGCTGCTCACGATGGCCGGCGTCGCGGCCGGGATCATGGCCGTCTCGAACGCGATCGGCGCCGTCCGCGTCGCGATGCTCGTCCTGTCGGCGAACCCGGTGATGCTGATCGTCGCGGCGGTCGCGGCCCTGGTGCTGGCGTTCGTGACGGCCTACCAGAAGTCCGAGTGGTTCAGGAGCGTCGTCAACGGCGCCATCGGCGGCCTGGTCGACGGTATCCGTTTGGCGATCGACGGCCTGGTCGGCTTCGTGAAGTGGATCTGGCCCACCCTGTCGGGGATCTTCGCCACGCCGATCCGCTTTTGGGTGAACACCGTCTACGACGGCGGCATCCGCAGGCTGTGGAACTGGATCGCCGACTCCTTCGGCCTGGGCAAGCTGCCCAGCTTCACCGTCGGGTTCGCCCGAGGCGGTGTCGTGCCCGGGTACGCGCCCGGCCGCGACACCGTGCCCGCGATGCTCAGCCCCGGCGAGGGCGTCCTGATCCCGCAGGCCGTGCGGCAGCTCGGCGGAGAAGGCGGCATCACCGCCCTCAACGACGCCGCGCGCGCCGGACGCCTTCAGCAGGCCGGCGCCCCGACGCAGGGATTCGGCCTGGGCGGCATCGTCGACTCCGTCTCGGACCGGCTGCGCGGCTGGGCCTCCGGCGCCCTCGCCAAGGCCCTCAACCCGCTGCGCAGCTGGTTCAACTGGATGCCCGACAACGCCTGGGGCGACATGATGCGCGGCATGGTCAGCCGCGCCGTGGACGGCGTGCTGGCCTTCGTCCGTGGCTACGCCACCGGCGGCGTCGTCCCCGGCTACGCGCCCGGCCAGGACTCCACCCTGGCCCGGCTCAGCCCCGGCGAAGGCGTCCTCACCCCGCAGACGGTACGTGGCCTCGGCGGCACCTCGGCCGTCGGCGCCCTCAACGCCGCCCGCGGGCAGCTCGCCGACGGCGGCCAGGGCGACCGCATCGGCACTGTCATCTCGCCCGGCGCGATCGTGCAGTACATCACCAACCCGCTGCCGGAGACCCCGGGCGAGACCGTCAACAACCGGCTGCGGGCCCTCGCGAGCTTCGGCCTGTTCGACAAGGAGAGCGCCTGATGGCCCGGGAACGCTGGCTGGTGGACGGCTACGAACTCACCGACGGCCTCGTACGGGACGTGGAATACCGGTCCGGCCTGAACACGACACCCGCCGTCGTCGGCGCCAACGCCGCCGTGCCCAACCGGATCGGTGAGCTGTGGAGGCCCAAGCACCACGGCCCCGGCAAATTCACCCTCGCCCTGTGGCTGGCCCCGGCCGGAGGCGGCTGGCAGGCCGTCGAACAGGCCTGGGAGGACCTGTTGCGTGTCATCGCCCGGCCGCACCGGCTGCTGACCTTCGAGCGGTACACCGCGGCCGGGCAGCTCCGCCGTTGCCAGGGCGAGGTCCTGTCCGCCCTCGCGCCGACCCCGCTCGGCCAGAACGGCATGCGGGTCGGCGTGGAGGTCAACGTGCCCGCCGGCTACTGGGAGTCCGGCGACATCGCCTTCGAGGCCACCGCCCCCGGCTCCCCGCTGCCGCAAGACCTCGACCTTGATCCGTTCACGGACGCCACCGCGCCCATGGAGCAGCTCGCCTACCGCATCACCGGGCCGATCACCGCGCCCACCGTCACCGACACCAGCGACGGGCCCGGCCATTACGGCGACTCGTTCACCTACACCGGGCAGATCGCCGCCGGCCAGTCCCTCACCGTGGACTCCGCCACCTGGCAGCTGACCGGCACCGGCGGCCTCGTCCCCGACCCGGCGCGCCTGACCAACACCGGACCGGCATTCCTGCGCCTGGCCCCAGGCCGTCCCGGCATGCCGCCGAGCGTGCGCCTGACCGGCACGAACCCGGGAGCCGGCACCCAGCTGACCGTCACCGGCCGTCGCGCCTACCTGACCTGACACCGGAGCAACCACCGTGGCCATCCACCTGCGCGTCTACAGCCCGAGCGGGCCCCTGCTCGGGCTTCTGCCCTACCCGAGCGACCTGAAGGTCCAGTCCGAGCACAACGGGCCCGGAGCCCTCACCTTCTCCTACGCCCGCAACGCCCCCGGCGCCGCGCTCCTGGCCGGCGACGACCCGCGGATCGCGCTCGTCATCGACGGCACCGAACGGCCGGAGCGGTACCTCCTCGAGGACGACGGCGACGACCCGGCCGACGGAGGCGGCGAGGCGCGGCCCGTCCAGGTTGGCTGCCGAGGATCCCTCGCCCTGCTGGAGCGTGCCCTGATCTACCCCGTCGGGCACACCCCTGGCGCGCCGGTCATCGGCCTCGACCCGCACTTCCCGTTCGTCAACGCCAGCCCCGGCGCGATCCTCGCCACCCTGCTGCAGCGTGCCCAGGCCCGCGGCGCGCTGCCCGAGGTCACCTGGGACATCACCTCCGCCACCGACAGCGCCGGGCGGCCCTGGCCCACCACCTACACAGCCCAGTACGACGCTGGCGGCGACCTGCTCAAGACCGTGCAGGCCATCACCGGCGCCGGCTGGGCCGACGTACGGATGGAGGGCTACCGGCTGCGCGCCTACGTGCCCGACACCGTCTGCGCCACCGACCACCCCGGCATCGTGCTCTACCTGGGCCGGGACGTCCTCAAGGGCCCCCGGCAGCGTTCCCGCCGCACCGTCCGCTCCCACCTCCTGGCCGCCGGCGACGGAGGCGCCCTGGCCGAGGTCGTCGACGCCACCGCCGCCGCGCGCTTCGGCCGCCGCGAGGCGTTCGACGGGCGTGGCGGCATCACCGACGCCGCCACGCTTGCCGAGCTGGCCCGTGTCACCCTCGGCGGCATGACCTCGGCCGCCGAGGGCTTCACCATCGAACTCGACCCGGCCGCCACCCAGCACCGGCCGGGCATCGACTACCAGTCCGGCGATTACATCCGCTACGACCAGCGGCGCACCGACCCGGCCACGCTGGAGCCGCTGCGGGTGAGGACCATCGCCACCACCTACGACGAGGGCGGCCAGCCAACCAGCTCCCTCGAGCTGAACGACGTCTTCGTGGAGCAGCGCATCCGCATCCAGCGCCGCCTGGACGCGCTCACCAACGGCGCCGCCTCCGCCTCCCGCACCCCGCTGCCGCCGCTCGGCGATCGCAACGACACGGTGGCGCCCAAGGCGCCGGCTGCGGTGCTGGTCGGCTCGTGGGCCTACCTGGACTCCGAGGGCCAGCAGCAGGCGGCCCTGGCCGTGTCCTGGCCGAAGGTCACCGAGAACGCCGACGGCACCGTGTACGACGACGCCGGGAACTACTTCGTCTCGTACCTGCTGCCTGGCCTGCCCATCGGCGGCCAGGCCCCGCAGTGGTCGCCCGAGCAGGCCGTGAACGGCACCGTCGCGCACTACGACCAGCTGCCCGCCGGCCAGCGCGTTCGGGCCCGCGTGCGCACCGTCGACGCCTCCGGGAACTCCTCCGGCTGGCAGCTGTCCGAGGAGATCGTCCTCGCCACCGACACCACACCGCCGCCCATCCCGTCCAAGCCCGTCCTCGCCCGGCTGATCGGCGGCATCCGCGCCACCTGGGACGGGCGTGGCGCCCAGGGCGAGACGATGCCCGCCGACTTCGCGGCCCTCGAGGTCCACGCCTCCACCGCCGCCGGCTTCACCCCCACCGCCGAGACCGTGGTCGACCGGCTGACCGGCGCGGCCGCCGCACCAGTCACCGGCCTGAACTACGGCACCACCTACTACCTCAAGTTCCGGACTGTGGACCGGGCAGGCAACGCCTCCGCCTCGTCCGCCGAAGTCTCCGCGATCCCGGACATGGTGATCGGCTCCGACCTCGCCGACAAGATCCTCACCGCGGGCAAGTGGGCGGACGTCGAGCGCGCCAGCCTCCAGACCTCCTTCTTCACCGGCTTCGCCTCCGACGACCCGCGGTGGGTGAAGACCTCCGGCGACGCCGACGCCACGTGGAGCACCGCCGCCCGGCCGGACGCCCCCACCGGCGCCCGCGCCCTCGTCGCCTCCAAGGTGCTGCGCCTGGAGTGGTCCGAGAACCTGCTCCTCGACCCGGCGGTCCTGTACCGCATGTCCGTGCGCGTCCGGCAGACCGCCGGCACCGCCTGCAAGATCACCGCCGGCCTCACCGGGATCGCCGCCGACGGCCTCACCCGGATCAACACCGCCGGCACCAACGCGGTCGACCTGCCGTTCACCGTTGCCGCCAATGCCACGCCCCTCGCGCCCGGGAGCGGCTGGGTCACGCTCACCGGCTTCCTCAAGGGCTACGGCCCCGCCGCAGGACCCTTCTGGACCACCCAGCCCGACCCGCAGAAGCCCACCAGCCTCCACCCCAACGTGCGGTACGTCCGCCCCCACCTGCTGCTCAACGTGGACGGCGGCGCCGCCTCGGCCACCGAGATCGACATGCTCACGCTGGAGGCCCTGGAGTTCCCGCCCAACATCATCGGGGCCGTGCAGATCGCCGACGCCACGATCGTCGGCGCGAAGATCGCCCTCGCCACGATCCAGGACGCGAACATCGGCACCGTCTCGGCCAGCAAGCTGACGGTCGGACAGCTCAAAGCCGACGTCACGGTCTCCGCCCGCATCAAGACGGCCGAGAGCGGCGCGAGGGTGGAACTGAACTCCGGAGGCATCGGAGCCTGGAACGCCGACGGCGTCCAGACGGTCTCGATCGCGGCGACCAACGGGTCCGTGAAGATCGTGGGCGGGCTGTCGAGCGGCGTCGCCGGCCAGCGGATCGAGATCAACCCCGGCGGCGGCCTGCCGGAGATCCGCTTCTTCCCAACAGACGGCAGCAACTACGCCTTCATCAACGCCATCGGCGGCAACAACGGAGCCGCCTACATCGGCCTGAACTCCGGCACCTTCCCCGCCAACGGGCAGACAGCGGCATACCGCCTCTACCTCACCGAGTACGTCTCCGCGCTGGAGACCATCCGCACGGACAACCAGCTGCCCTGGGGCGGGGCGGTGCGGATGAACGCCACCGAGGGAGCGGCGCTTGCCTACGTCATGGAGGACAAGGTGCACAGCTACGTCACCGCCCAGACTTGGGGGCCCACCTTCGGCCGGCGCAACGATGACGGCTCCAGCAGCGAGATCTGGCTCGACAACGCCGCCCTCCAGTACAAGGGCACCTGGCCGAACTACTGGTACGCCGAGCCTGATCGAGGGCTGTTCACCGGCACCGTGCAGCAGAACAACTGGGCCGCCGTGTCACTCGCCTTCGGCCCGACCATGAACTCGGACATGGTGCCGATCGTGACCTTCCGGGACTCGCGGGCCCTCCGCAAGTGGCAGGTCACCGCGTCCTCCCGCACCGGCTTCACCGTCGGTCTCGAATCCGCCAGCCCAGACGGAAGCCTGGGCTTCTGGGCATTCCGCATCTGAGACAGGAAGTGACCCACATGCCCGAGCAGTACCGAGTCGTAGACGCGAGCGTCGTCCGGGTCGGCCCCACCGAGTGCTGGCAGGTGCGCCAGCAGCGGCCCGACGGCGGACACCACGTCACCGTCTTCCCGACCTCCTCGCTGGAGTGGCGGGCCGCCGAGTACGACATCGACCACACCACCGCCGCCGGCATCAACCAGATCCTCGACATCCTTCTGCACGAGCCATTCGTCCCGGACCCCATCGAGCACCGCGAGCGTGATCCGGCCGCCGCCAAGGGCTTCACCGCCCCCTCCACCCAGGCCCTGCACGGCCTGCAGGTCGGTGAGGAAGCACCGATCACCCTGCACAACGCCCCCGACCGGGCAACCGCCCGCGCCGCTCACCTCGAGCGCATCGCCCACACCAAGCGGACCCGCATCCACGTTGTCCCGTCCACCCCGACTGCGACCAAGCGCACCGCGGCCGCGCTGGCCCCGGACCCGCTGGACCTGATCCGAGCCAACCACGGCATCACCACCGCGGGCGTCGCCGCCAAGACCGCCCTCGTCGAGCAGGCACGCCAGCAACTCGGCGCCGCCGAGGGCCCTGTTCCGGCCGAGGCCTCCACGCCTCCGACCTTCCCTGCGACCTTCACCACCCCGATGTGGGACTCTGCCGTGCCCCAGCGCGATGACGCCCACCGGTGCGACAGCGGAGACGACACGGCATGAACGAGCGGCCCACCCCAGACCAACTCGACCACCTGCTCGGAACAGCAGACCGCCGCCGGCTCACCCCGGGCCGAGGCCGCCCTGCTACGCGCCGGTATCCGGCACCTGCGGGAGCAGGGCGCCCGCCGCGCCCACGAGCCCCAACCCACCGACCCACCCCGCCACGCCCAATGATCGGAGACACCATGCAGCAGCCCGCCACCCCGCCCGTCGCTGTCGAAGCGGACAAGTACATCTCCCGCCTTGGCGCTCAGATGGCCGAGGCCTGGGGCCAGACGCAGGCGGAACTTGCCCTCGCCCGGGAGGAGAACGCCGCGCGGGCCCTCCGCGAGAGCGAGCAGGCGCAGCGAATCGCCGAACTCGAGGCCACCATCGCCGAGCTTCAGGCCGCCTCGACGCGACCCTAACGGCCTCCCCGTCCTACCGTCCCCCGCTGTGGAACAGCCCCCGGACGACCAGCAGCCCCCAGCTGGCCGACGACCCCGACGGAGGACCAGATGGCGCCAGATCACCGGGCTGACGACACTGCGGGACGCGGTGCTGTTTCTGCTCGGCATGGCAGTGATCGTCCGGGAGGTGTGGACCCCTCCAGCGGACCCGAGCGTGATCGTCACCGGCCTGACCCTGGCCGGCCTGCCGGCCGCGCTGTCAAGAGACGAACGGCCACCCCGCGAGTAGTCACACCGGCCAGCATCCTCGCCCGCTACCGGTTCACCAGCCGCTACCTGGCCGGCGCCGTCGCCACCCTGATCGCCAGCTGGCCGCTATGAGCGCCAAACCCGACCCGCACACCACCAGCACCCGGGAGAGAGATGACCGTGAACCTGATCAACGACACCGAAGCGTGGGGCCTGCTGCTCGGCGCCACGACGCCGTGGGCCACCGCCCTCATCCAGCAGCCGCACTGGACCAAGCCGGTGCGCGCCGTCGTCGGCGCCGCAACCTCCGGCATCGTCGGAATCATCACCGTCCTGGCCCGCGGTGACATCGCGCACGCCCAGACCGCCCTGACCACCGTGGCCCTGGCCATCGTGGCGTCCAAGACGTTCTACGACGGCCTGTGGCAGCACGCCGGCGCCGGTGCGCTGGAGCGGGCGACCGCCCCGGATCGCCGCTCCGGTTGGTGATCAGCCTTCGGCTGGCGCCGGCCGTACCCTAGAGTGAAGATGTGGCCGCCGAGCCAACCGACCTCGTGCTCTGGCAACCAACCCTTCGGGGCTGTCTCCTATCAAGGGGAGCGCGAGGAACCGGGCGGGATTCGCACCCCGCAGGCTCGGCGGCCACTCTTCCTAATCTCCAGTCTCTGCAGCTGATTTGGCCACGTGGTGGGTGTTCCCACGGGCGTCCCCGGAGCGGGAGGGTAGACGCAGGCAGCCACACCGGGGCCTGCGAACCCCGGTGCCGCCACGGAGATAAGGAAGGCACCTCACGGTGACAACTACCAAGCAGGACAAGCCTGCTGCCGCCCGGCAAGATGCGCCGGCCGCGCCCGAGCCGATCACGCCGCTGACCGACAACCGCGCCGAGATGGCGATCCAGACCGCCGACCAGGTCCTGGAGATCACTTCCGACCAGCGGTTCTGGACCAAGGCGCAGCGATCGGCCCTCGCCTCGATCGGACTCGCGAACGCACCTACCCACGAGCAGGTCGCGTTCTTCCATATCTGCAAGAGCACGGGCCTGGACCCGTTCCGCCGCGAGATCTACTACATCGGGCGCACGCGCAAGGTGTACAACAAGCCCGACGAGCTGATCTACACCGCCCAGACCGGCATCGACGGGTTCCGGCACATCGGCCAGCGCACCAAGCGCTTCATCCGCCGCCAGGGTCCGTTCTGGACCGGCCCCGAGGACGACCCGAAGTGGTGGGTTGAGGGCGAGGACGGCATCAACCGCCGCCGGTGGGTCGACGTCTGGCTCGGTGAAGAGCACCCGGCCGCCGCCATGTGTCGCATCGAGCACTACAGCATCGCGGGCGACCGGACGGTCTCTCAGGCTGTTGCCCTGTTCAAGGAGTTCGCCGTCACCAAGGACGAGTGGACCAATGACGCGTTCGGCGAGGGGCGGAGAACCGGTAACAAGATCCTCTCCGGGCTCTGGCCGGGGATGGGCACCCATATGATCGGCAAGGTGGCCGAGGCCCAGGCGTGGCGGGTCGCGTTCCCCCGCGAGCTGACCGGCATCTACGAACACGACGAGATGGGCCGAGCCGACGCCGAGCAGCGAGAGCTTGCCCGCGAAGAAGGCGCAGCGCGCCGACGCGCTGCCCGCGCGGAGGTGTCCCAGCCAGGCCCGGTGGTCATCCGAGGCACCGTCGTGGAGAGCGCAACAGCGGACAGCGACCCCGAAGCCGGCCCGGACAGCGATCAGCCGAGTCAGTCGCAAGACGACACGGCCGGGTCGCCGACGCTTGATGAGCTTCGCGCGGAGGTGCGTGCCTACGCGGCCGTCCTCGGCAGGAACGTCACCCAGGTCACCCGGCGCTGGCGCGAATCCAACGGGAAGAACACCACCGAAGCCACACCCGAAGAACTGAGCCAGCTCCTCGACGGGCTTCGAGACCACGCCGTCGCCGCGCTTCGCGAACACAACGAGGACGCCGCGCAGTACCTCGCCGACGGCGGCATGCTCGTTCGCCAGAACCCCGACCACCGCGCATGGGGTCGCCGCGCCGCCGATCAGGACTGAGCGCCACCACCTACCCGCAGGCCGACCAGTCGCCCTCGCGCGGCTGGCCGGCCTGCCCACCTTCGGGAATCACCTTGGACCCCTTGCTCATCCAGCGTGCCCGCGAACTCGCAGCCGCTGCCACCGCCATTGGCCCCCGCACGCTGCCCTGCCGCTGCGGCGCCCCCCGCCACGTCCACCGGGGCAGGAAGCGCTCCGGCGGCCACGCCCCTACAGGATGCGGAAGGTACCGCCGCGACCCGGCGGACGTCCTGCGGGAGCGTGCCCAGGCCGGACCCGGGCGCAGCCTCGGACAGGACCTCGCCGAGTACGACCGCACGCGCCGGCGTAGCCGCCGCGCTCCCCGGCGGAAAGGGCACTGGTCGATCGGGGCCTCCGACACCACGTCCTGCCGCAGGGCTGTCTGGTACCGGGAGAACCCGCCCCCCGGCTACACCCCGGCGCCAACCGACCGGCGCGCGGCGACCGCCGGGATCCTCATCCACGACTCGGTTGCCGCACGGCGCCGCGCGCTCTATCCGTGGCGGCTGTACGAGCAGCGCGTCACCCTGCCGGGACTCGACCGGCCGAGCCGCTACGACGAGTACGACCCGATCACCGGCATCCTGTACGACTTCAAGACCGCCGGGGACTGGCAGTGGTCCCAGGTCGGCGAGAACGGCCCGGCCGAGGAGGTCTGGGACCAGGCGCAGCTGTACGCCCTCGCCCTGGTCTTGGCAGGCGAGTTGGTCCGGGAGGTGCGGATCATCTACTTCGAGCGCAAGAGCGGTGCGGACGAGGAGTTCGCGAGGCCCTACGACGAGAGCGCGGCCAGGCGCGCGCTGGCCAGGCTGACCGCCATCGCCACGGCCCTCGACCTCGGCACCGAGCTGCCCCGCGACCGATCCGGCCCGAGCAACGACCCGATCTGCCGGCGGTACTGCCCAGCCCGCATCCACTGCTGGAACATGGCCGGCGCGGAGAAGGCAGGCCGGTCCCCGGAGTCCTACACGCTCATCGCCGACAAAGCCGACATCGAGTGGGCGTTGGCGGATTACGACCGGCACCGGGCCGCGAAGTCCGACGCTGACAAGCAGCAGTCCATCGCCAAGACCCTGCTGGAGGGCGTGCCCTACGGCACCTACGGCGAGTACGAGTACGTCCGGACGGGCGGGCGTCTCAAGGACCCGGAGCCGGACCTGACGGCCCGGGTGCGGCAGCTGGAGGCGTTCTGGGACAACCCGCCGGGTGAGCGTCCGTTGCTCGCAGAGCTGGACTACCCGACGAAGCAGGGCCGGACCGGCGGCCGCGATGAGGTCCGGCGTGTCCGGGCGGCGAAGCGCGGCAGCAAGGGCACGTAAGAACGCCAAACGCGGCGCGCGCGGTCGGGCCTCTGCGGCCTGGCCCGTACACCCCCTGCCGGCACCTGCCGCCCCGGCCCGCCGCGACCAAGCCCATCGCCATTCCTAACGTCCGTAACCAACAGTTGAGTTGAAAGGAACGTTGTCCTCATGACCAGCCCCGAGCCTGTGGGTGATGCGCAGTCCTCCCCATGGTTCGCGTCCCAGCCCGCCCTGTCACCCGTACCGCCCGGCGCTGCGGTCGTTGTCCCCGTGCGCGCGCCCACCGCGACGGCCAACAGCGCGCGCGACGCCGGCACGCCGATCTACGACGGACTCGTGGCGGCTTTCGGAGACCCGTTCAGTCGCCTGGGTCCCACCCGGGCGGGCCTGGCCCGCCCCGCAGCGGGCACCACGGAGCGGTGAACCCTCACAGGCAGTCAGATACTTCGCTCGACGCGACCTAACAGGTGGAGGCCGCCTAGGTTCCCCGCTCATGGCTGCCCCTCGCTACATCGACTACATGCCGCTGGACGACATCCGGCCCGCCGAACGCAACCCCAAGGGGCACGACAACGGCGGGCTGGATGCGTCCGTAGATCAGTTCGACTTCACCGAGCCGGGCCTTCTCGACGAGCGCACCGGCCGCCTCGTTGCTGGCCATGGCCGGTACGACGCTCTCGCCCGCCGCCGAAACGCGGACAAGCCCGCGCCGGACGGCGTCGTGGTCAGCGGTGACGGGACGTGGACCGTCCCGGTGGTGCGCGGCTGGGCATCCCGGGACGACGCACACGCCGAGGCGTACCTGATCGCCTCCAACCACCTGACCACCAAGGGCGGCTGGGACGACGCGGACCTGGCGGACATGCTGAGCGGCCTGGAGGATCTCGACGCTGACCTGTTCGCCGCCACCGGCTTCGACCGCGGGCAGCTCGACGCTCTTCTCGCGGATCTGGAAACCGATGGGGCGGAGGACGAGACCGGCGTTCAGGAGAGCCCGGACGAGTCGCCGGAAGAGCCCGCCCGTGGTGACCTGCTCGCCCTGGCCGGCGTGACGGTCGGCGAACCCGAGCACCAGGTCGAGAAGGGTCAGGTGTGGGAGCTGGGCGAACACCGCCTCGTGGTCGCCGAGGTCTTCGACGGTTGGCCGGCCTGGTCGCCCCTGCTCATCGAGGACAGCCTCTTCCTGCCCTACCCGACCCCGCTGGCGCCGTTCGCCGACCGTGCGGCGGGGCGGCGGCTGGTGATGGTGCAGCCCGAGCGGTACCTGGCCGGTCACCTCCTCGACAAGTGGGCGCGGATCAGCGGGCAGGAGCCCGTTCTCGTGGACGACGAGTCGTGACGGCGGTCCTGCCGACCGCGGGGGGCACCTTCGACCCGGCCGAGCGGCCGATCTACTTCACGGCTGGCGGAGGGGAGTACAACGCCGGCCCGTACGTGCTGACCGCGGTCAACGAGCTGATGGGCGATGCCGAGGAGCGGCGGTTGCGCGGCCTCCTGGATGCCGGGAACCGAGTGCTCCTGGACTCGGGGATCTTCTGGCTGACCAACCGGCACCGGCGCGCCCACGGGGTGTCGATGGACGAGGTCCTGGCGCTGCCGCCCGAGAACATCGACGGGTTCGAGGAGCTGCGAGAGCGGTACGTCTACCTTGCTCGGACATACGAGGACCGGCTGTGGGGGTACATCGAGCTGGACCAGGGCGGCCTGGTCCACAAGCGTGCGCAGCGTGCCAGCCTCCAGGAGCTTGGCCTGTCGCCGATCCCGGTCTACCACCCGCTGGTGGACGGCTGGGACTACTTCGATGAGCTGGCCTCGCAGTACGACCGGATCTGCGTCGGCAACATTGTCCAGGCGTCGGCGCCGGTCAGGCTGCGGATCCTGCACACGCTCTGGGAGCGCCGCCGCGCTTATCCACACCTGTGGATGCACGCGCTCGGCCTGACCGCCAACGAATGGTGCCTACCCCTCGCGCCGGACTCCTGCGACTCCTCGTCCTGGCTGGCGCCGCTGCGCTGGAACCACCAGCGCATCGAGACCGCCATGCTGCGCCGGGTCGGCAACCTGCCCGCCGGCTTCCGCTACGCCCCCGGCGACACCACCTCCTACGAGGCCGCCGCCCGTATCTGCGCGGATGCCGCCGCCGCCCTCGGGCGCAGCTGGCACCACGCCGCGCACCGCATGGAGGACCTGACCGGTCCGACGCCCGCGCGCACTGACCAGGAAGGGGCGCTGCGATGACCGCCCGCGCCAAGAAGACTGCGGTGAGGAAGACCGGCGGTGGCGCCTTCGACCCGGCCAACCGGCACATCTACTTCGCCGCGGGCGACTCCGAGCACTACCCGTCGTACGTGCTGCTCGCCACCAACGACCTCCTGACCGCCGGCCACGAACGCCGACTGGTCGAGCTGCTGGATGCCGGCCACAAGGTGCTCCTCGACTCGGGGATCTTCTGGCTGACCAACCAGTACAAGCGAGCGAACCCGGGCGTCTCCATGGACGAGGCGCTGCGCCTGGCACCCGAGCAGATCGACGGCTTCGAGAACCTGTACACCCGGTACGTCGAGCTCGTACAACGGCACGGCGACCGCCTGTGGGGCTACATCGAGCTGGACCAGGGCGGCCGCGACAACAAGATCCGCACCCGGGGCCGACTGGAATCCGAAGGGCTCGCGCCGATCCCGGTCTATCACCCGTTGGTGGACGGCTGGGACTACTTCGACGAGCTGGCCTCGCAGTACGACCGGATCTGCTTCGGGAACGTCGTGCAGGCCCCGGCGCCGGTCAGGCTGCGCCTGTTGCACACCCTGTGGGAGCGGCACCGCCGGTACCCCGACCTGTGGGTGCACGTCCTCGGCCTGACTGTGAACGAGTGGTGCCTGGCCGTGCCGCCGGACTCCTGCGACTCCTCCACCTGGCTCGGCCCTCTGCGTTGGCCCGACGTCCGCGTCGACTCCGCGCTGCTGCGCAAGGTCGGAGTCATCGACCGCGGGTTCAGCTACGACCTCGACCAGCCGGCACACCCGACACGAGGCCGCACGGCCTGCTGCCTCATGTGCGCGCAGACCGTCGAGGCCACCACCACCGTGTGGAGCCTCGCGCGGACCACCAGGGAGCAGCTGCTCGGCCAGCAGCCCTACCCGCCCATCACCGAGAAGGAGACATCATGATCACGCCCCCCGGCGCGGCGGCCGCGACCGTGTGGGCGGAGGTCCGGCTGCCGGGCTTCCACCACTGGCCGGCCGCTCCCGAGCACCGCGCCTACCTGCGCGCCCGGCACCGCCACCTGTTCCACATCCGCGCCGCCGTCCACGTCGGCCACGACGACCGCGACACCGAGTTCCACGACCTCGCCGACCACATCCGCGCCTGGTGGGGCCCCGGCGACCGCGAGTGCGGCCCCGCCTCCTGCGAGGCGCTGGCCCGCACCCTTGCCGAGCGCCTGACCGCGATGGGCCTGCGCCTGGACGAGGTGGCCGTCTCCGAGGACGGAGAGGCCGGCGCCGTCATCCGCCTGCCGAAGGAGGACACGGCGTGAGCGACAACAGCGCCCTCACCGTGCGGCACGCCGTCACCGTCCGGCACAACTTCGAGACCGCCCACCGGCTCCCGCACCTCGCCGGGAAGTGCGAGAACCTGCACGGCCACAGCTGGTGGGCCGAGATCACCGTCACCTCGCCCAACCTTGCGGCCGGCACCGTCGTGGAGTTCGGAGGGTTCAAGCGAGCCCTGCGCGAGTGGATCGACACGTTCCTCGACCACGGCACCATGCTCGGCCACACCGACCCGCTCGCGCCCATCCTCGCCGGACACGGCAGCAAGCTGTTCCGCTTCGGCGCCGACGACCCGACCGAGCAAGAGCAGCACGCCACCGACCTCGGCTGGCCGAGCGTCGAAGCCGTCGCCGAGCTCCTGAGCCGGGTCGCCACCGACGCCCTGCACACCCTGCCCAGGGCCGCCGGCGCCGTCGTCTCCCACGTACGCGTGTCCGAGACCGCGGTCAACGCCGCCTCGTGGACGGCGGCGCAGCAGTGAGCGCACTCGTCCTGCCGGCCAGCCTGCCCGTGGTGGAGAAGTTCGGCCCCACCGTGCAAGGAGAGGGACCCTCCGCAGGCAGGCTGGCCCTCTTCCTGCGCCTCGGGGGCTGCAACCTGACCTGCAGCTGGTGCGACACCCCGTACTCCTGGGACGGCAAGCGGTTCGACCTGCGCAAGGAGATTGCCCGCGTGCCGGTGATCGACCTTGCGGAGTGGGCCGCTGAGCACCCGCACGCCATCATCGTGATGACCGGCGGCGAGACCCTGCTGCACCAGGGCACCGACGCCTGGCGCTCCTGGATGGCCGTGCTGCGCCACACCACCCGCCGCGTCGAGATCGAGACCAACGGCACGATCGCGCCGAAGCCCGTCAGCCTCGGCGTACCGCGGATGACGTTCAACGTGAGCCCCAAGCTCGCGAACTCCGGCGTCGCGGAGGACCGGCGGATCGTCCCCGACGCTCTGGAGGCGTTCGCGGACCTCAGCCACCGGGACCGGGCCCGCTTCAAGTTCGTGGCCACCGGCCCGGACGACCTCGAGGAGGTCGTCGCTCTGGTCGACCGCTTCCGCATCCCCCCGCACGCCGTGTGGGTGATGCCCGAAGGAACGACCGCCAAGCGCACCATCGACGTGGCGCGCTCCCTGGCCGAGCACGTGATCGGCCGCAACTGGAACCTGTCGATGCGGCAGCACGTGCTGCTGTGGCCTGGAGAGCGCAACCGATGACCACCACTACCCCTGTTCCCGAAGGCGTGGACCTGGCCGACGCCACTGCTCACGCCGCCGGCCTGCTCGCAGCCCTCGGCATCCCGTGCGACAGCGAGTCCACGGCCGACACGCCTCGCCGGATGGCCCGGGCGCTCGCCGAGCTGACCGCGGGCGTCCACCTCGATCCCGCTCGTCACCTGAAGGTCACCTTCCCGCCCGAGGACGAACGGCCGGGCATCATCGCCGCCGTCGACGTGCCGTTCGTCGCGCTGTGCGAACACCACGTCCTGCCGTTCCCCGGCCGGGCCACGGTCGCCTACCTGCCCGCGCCAGGGGCCCGCATCGTGGGTCTGTCCAAGCTCGCCCGTCTCGCCCAGGAGTACGCGGCGCGGCCGCAGGTACAGGAACGGCTCGGCCGGCAGGTGGTCGACGCCCTGGTCGGCAGCCTGGATGTCCAAGGCGCGGCGTGCCTGATCCGCTCCCAGCACGCCTGCATGACGCTGCGAGGCGCCCGCGCACACGACGCGGCGATGGTCACCACGCACCTGTCCGGCGTGATGGACACCGAGCCCGCCCGTCGCGCCGAAGTCCTCGCCCTGATGCCCTCACCGTCCTGAGTCAGTAGGGGAGTTGTGCCCAAGGTCCGTGTCCGCAGTGGAGGATGGCAGAGCCAGGTCGGGACCGCGAATCCCGGCCGCCTACAGGTCAAGGAGACCACCACCATGATGTTGCTGACCGTTCCCCTCGAGGTCCCCGCGACCGCCATCCGAGTCGGCGATCTGCGCGCCCAGCTTGAGCAGATGCCGGGCGACTACCTTGTCGTCGCCGACCACCACGACCCCGAGGGTGAGAGCCGCACCCTCCTGGGCTGGCCGGTGAAGGCCCCGGTGCGCGACGAGTCCGGCCGACGCGTCCCCGTTGTCGCGCTTCCGCAGCTCCACGCCTCAGACACCGCCGCGATGCGCGTCTCGTTCCTGCACGGCCGCTTGGCGGACCTGCCCGCCGATGCCCTGCTGGTGGTCCTCTGGGAGACCGCTGACGGGCCCCGGCAGTCCACCATCGGCTGGCCGGTGGAGACGGACTACGTGGACGAGGTGTCGGGTGTCAGCGTGCGCGCGGTGGCGCTGCCCCAGGTCGTCAGCGGCGCTACTGGCTACGCGTACGACGAGCTCGTCTACAACCTCGGCTGGGAGTAGAAGCCCCGCAGCTGCGCCCGGCACCACGTGGTGCCGGGCGCAGCCGTGTCCGGACTGTCGAGCCACACCAGACGAGGAACTCGTGAACGACGAACTCTCTCCCGCTAATGCTGTTGAGCCCGGCGGCTGCGCGTACTGCGGACTCCCGGAGCGCGGGCATGCCCGCCAGTGGACGGAGCGTGGCCGCTGGCACGCCTGGACCCACCCAAGCCAGGAACAGGTCGCTGCCCGTCTGTGCCAGCGTCGGGCTGGCCGCTTCGGCCGGACGGGCTGACCACCGAGAGCCCATCCTGACGGCTCTCCTGGGGCCCGTGCTGGGCGCGGCCGTCAGAGCGCCCTTGACCGGCCCTTCGACGTACGGTCCCCCACTGTGGATACCTCTCGCTCCGGCCGCCCCGGCCGCCGCCCAGCCCTCGAACCGGAGGTGGAGAAGAGGCTGCTCGACGCCGTCCGGGCCGGCGTGCCGGTGAGTGACGCGGCGCCGATGGCCGGCGTGCACGCCAGCACCGTGTACCGGTGGCTGGAGCGGGGGGAGCAGGAGCAGCAGCGTATCGAGGGCGGGCAGCGGGCGAGGGCGGGGGAGCGGCAGTTTCGCGAGTTTCGCGACAGGTTCATGCGCGCGCGTAGCGAGGGCAAGGCGCAGCTGGTGCTGCTGGTGCGGAAGGCCGCGCAGGGCGGCCACGTGCTTCGGGAGCGGACCCGGATGGTGCGCGACCCGGAGTCCGGCCAGCAGGTGGTTCAGACGGAGCGGGACTTCGCGCAGCCGGACTGGCGCGCGGCGCAGTTCCTGCTCGCCTGCCTCGCGCCGGAGACGTTCGGCCGCGCGGCGCAGGCTCGCATCGAGCTGGCGCCGGCGGGCGGAGGCGAGCTGCCAGTTGCGAGCGGGGCTGGCGAGGACATCGACCGCCTGTCGGCCCGGCTCGCGCAGATCCGCGAGGAGTTCGCCGCAGAGCTGGAGGAGGACGCGCAGGTCGTCGACGCCGAGCTCATTGAAGGCCCCGAGTCCTGAATCGCCAAGTCTCCTGCCATATAGGGCTGTTGTCCTGATTCGGCCCCGTTGGTGAGTGTGGGAGACGTCGGGCCGCCGGGCCCGGGGGGTGGAGGGGTCGAGATGGCCAGCAAGGACGTGATCGTCGGCCGCATGGTGGCCGAGGCGGCGGAGCGGGTGGAGTGGGAGATGCAGACCGCAGACCGCATCCTGCGCCGCATGGGACTCGGGCTGCTGCCCCAGCAGGCGATCGAGGGCGGCGCCATGATCGCTGCTGGGTCTCCTGGTGACTTGGGCGTGCACGAGATCAGGAACATGACGACCCTGTCGGCGATGTGGAGGCTGTGGGGCCGGGAGAAGTGCGTGTATGCCGTGCACCCCGACATGGGATCCGAACTCCAGAGCTACGCGGTCGGCATGATGGCCGGAGGTGTGTTCCGCCGGCTGCGGCGACCGAACAACCCCATGCTCGTCCTCGCCGAGCCATGGCCGTGCGTGGCGCTGGACGGCGGGCCTGGCCTGCTGTTGGCCGTGATGCTGTGCGGACGGGTGCAGGACAGCACCCTGCTGTGCCACACCACCGACCCGCGCATGGGCGAGCTGACTGCCGTGGCGGTGGTCGAGTACCGGAGCGAGGAGCGGCGCACGGTCGGGCTGGACTACCTGTACTGCTCCATCCCGACAGACTCCGAGGCGCGATTCACCGTGCGAGACCTGGCGCTGCGCAACGCGCGCAGGGCGGGCCGCGAGGAGCCGACGGAGTGTGAGGTGAGCTTCATCGGGCACGTTCTGCGGCTCGCCATGTACCTGTGCTCGTCCAAGGCGGACATTCAGGAGGCCTCCCCGGCCACGTCGAAGGGCGCGGGCAAGGGCAAGAGCGCCAAACGTGACCAGCAGCGCTCCTGGAAGAAGCCCGACCGGTTCCTGCGATTGGGGTGGCGGTTGGGCCCTGCCCTCAAGGCGGCCCGTGTCCGGGCCCAGCAGGACCGAAAGGGCCCCAGGCCAGCGCCTACAGGGAGCAGCGGGCGGGGCGGCTGGCGACTGCCCCCTCATCAGCGCAGCGGGCACCTGAAGACCGTATGGTGCGGCCCGGGCCGTACCGTCGCGGACTCCGCGCTGGTCGAGCCCTACTGGGTGTCGGAAGACCTGCTCGACGCTGAGGGGATGGCCCCGGAAGGTGTGGTCCGCTCCCTGCGCTGAGCCCTGTTGTCCGCCCCGGCAGCGGTGGGGACTGTAGTGGGGCCCGTCCGTGCGGGCCCCACTGCGCGCTCTCCCGGACTCACCAGCGACCGGTCCGGGCGCGCGCTGCTGATGCCGTCAGGCCCGGTACCGGAGCAGAAGCCGGCACGGGCGCGGTCATCCCGTGGTTGCCAGCCCCCTTTGCGACGGGGGCGCTTGGAGGAGACAGGTCGAAGACCACCCTGTACGAGCTGCCGCCAGCCCTGGCCGCCCGGCCGGTTGACCCCCGGCGCGGACTGCCGATCCCCGCAGTGAACGAGCGGCCGGACGGCACTGCCGACTACGTGTCCATCGATGGCCCGACCGCACTGTTCCTGGCCATAAAGGGGCGGTGCGGGCTGTGCGCCGAACCGATAGTCGACGTCGCCGCATTCCTCGGCGGCCCCGGCGCAGCGGAGGCCGGCGCCTACAGCGACCCGCCGATGCACGAGGGCTGCGCGGAGGCCGCACTGAAGCTGTGCCCGCACATGGCCCGCCAACACGCCCGCCGCGCCACCGGCTCGCGCGTCCCCGAGGGCTCCGCTGTGCCGGAAGGCTTCTCGGAGGCCAAGCCCGAGGAATGGGTGATGGTGCTGGCCGCCGGCTACGGCACTGGACTGATGCCGGCCGAGGGCGGCGGCACGGTGCCGATCTTCCTACCCGGCAGCTATGAGGGAGTGCGCCGATTCGTCTACGAGGACGGCGTGTTGATCGAGAAGACCGACAGCTGACGGCGCGACCTTAACCCCGGGCCCGGCATAGCTTCCCGGCACACCAACCACCCCACACGGGAGGACATCGTGCCGACCCACCAGAAGAGCAACCGCCGGGCCGCCTGCGGGCGGGAGGCGGGCCGATGAAGCTCGTCTCCCGTGCCGAATGGGGCGCAGCGGCGCCCACCGGCTCCTACGCCGGGATCAGCTCCACCCGGGGCGTGAAGATCCACTACGAGGGCTCCCCGGTGCCCGACACCCTGCTGGGTGACCACGGCCGCTGCGCCGGCCACGTCCGCGCGATCCAGGCCTCGCACATGGCGAACGCGTCCGAGGGCTGGATCGACATCGCGTACTCGTTCGTCGTGTGCCCGCACGGGTCCGTGTTCGAAGGGCGGGGCCTGGGTCGGAAGAACGGCGCCAACGGCAACTCGGCGCTGAACGCCGGCCACTACGCGGTCTGCGCGATGGTCGGCACCTCCGGCATCACCTCCCCCACGGACGCGATGCTTGACGGCCTGGTCGACGCCATCGAGTACTGCCAGGCGTCCGGCGGTGCCGGCAGCGAGGTGCGAGGCCACCGTGACGGGTACGCCACGGACTGCCCCGGCGACGACCTGTACGGCTGGATCCAGCGCGGCGCACCCAGGCCCGCTGATGGCGGAGGCGGCGGGGCAGCGCCGCAGCCCTCGGGCGACGGCGCCGGCATCTACACGGTGCAGCCGGGTGACACGCTCAGCGCGCTCGCCGGGCGGTTCGAGACGAGCGTGACGCAGCTCGTCACCCTCAATGGCATCTCCGACCCCGACCTGATCCAGGTCGGCCAGCAGCTCCAGATTCCGGCCCCGCCGTTCCCGGGCCGCGAGCACTTCGTCCTCGGCGCGCACAGCCCGTACGCCAAGCAGCTGCAGGCCTGGCTTCAGGCCGCCGGCTGGGGTCCCCGTACCGGGTCGGGCCGAGTGAGGACATGGAGGGCCTGGACCTCCAGAAGGTCCAGGCCCTCCATGAGTACTACGTCGGCGACCTGGGGCCGGCGGACGGGCTGACGGGGCCGGTGACCTGGCTGTACGCCTACCAGACCGCTCACGGCCTGCGCAGCCGGTAGGTCGTGGTCAACTCGGCTTTGGGGTGGGCGCTTTGAGTGCCCACCCCGAACCCAAAGTTACCTAGGTCTAGTTATTTGACTCAGGTCAATTCTGTGCGAGGCTGGTACTGCCAGCCGGGGAACGCGAAGCCCCGGCCAAACACCCAGGGAGTACAGCCCCATGACCGACACCCCCGCCACCGAGGCCAACACCCAGAGCGAGACCGGCACCCGCCCGGCCGCCAAGCGCCTCGACAAGCGGACTGTGGTCGCCCTCGGCCTCGCCGCCGCCGGGTTCGTCGCCGGTTCCGTCGTGATGGGCCGCCCGGCCGCCGCCCCGGCCCCGAGCGCCCAGCCCGTCCCGACCAACCTCGTGCCGACCCTGACGGCGGCCCCGGCCCAGCTCAACATCGAGGCTCCAACCCTCCCGGCCCTGCCGACACAGGCCCCGGCCGCCCCCGGCCTGGTTCCGGCCGCCCCGGCCCTGCCGGTGGCGCCCGCCGTCCCGGCCCCGGGCCTCACCCCCGCCCCGGCCGTCGTCACCCAGACGGCCGAGCAGCCCGCCCCCGTCCCGACCGTCACCGTGACCGTCACCCACGTGCAGACCGCCCCCTCCCCGGTGGCGCCCGCCCCGACCGGCGCGCCCACGATCTGCGCGCCCGCCCCGTCGCCCACCGCGACCGCGAGCCCGGCCCCCGTGCTGAGCCCGTCGGCAAGCTCCAGCCCCTCGCCCGCCCCGACCAGCCTGCCGCCCCTGGTGCCTGGCCGCCCGACCCCCAGCCACTGACCGGAACCTGACCGGCCTCGCCCCCGGGCGGGGCCGGTCAGGCCCCACCTCAGGAAGGAACCCGCCATGCGCAGCCCCGCTCTGTTCGTCGGCTCTCTCCTCGCCGGACTGGTGCTCGGCACCATCAGCGGCGCCGCCGTGGCGCGCACCGCCGACGCACCCCACCAGCCGCCCGCCATCCCGGCATCCCGGCATCCCAGCCCGGCTGCGCCACGCCGCCCGGCCCGGCCAAGCCGGTCGTCACCCCACCTCTTCCCGCTCCCAGCCCGGCCCCGGCACCCGTGCCGCACCTGGCCGTGTAGGGACCGCCCCACGCCCCGGGCCGGGCGCCGTGACGACTGAACCGGCGCCCGGCCCGGCACCACACCACACCCGCCCAACCCAGGACAGGAACGCAAATGAAGGTCAACAAGAACACCCTCATCGAGCGCCTCGCTCCCCAGCTCGGAGGCCGGCGCGCCGCCACCGCCGCCGTTGAGGCAGTGCTGGACACCATCGTTCGCGCCGTCGTCGCCGGTGACACAGTCTCTGTCACCGGCTTCGGTGCCTTCGAGCCGGTCGAGCACGCCAGCCGCCTCGCCCGCAATCCCCAGACCGGTGAGAAGGTGAAGGTCCCGGCGCGCCGGGTACCCCGCTTCCGCCCGCACGAGCGCTTCAAGGACCTCGCGGACAGCCGCCGCGCGCTCCCGATGGCCGGCAGCTCCATCCGCAAGGACCCGAAGGGCACCCACGCCGGAGCGCTGGCGTCGGCCCGGGACGCGGCATGAGCCGAAACCTCGCGGACCGCCTGTCCGCCCTCGTCCAGCAGTTCCATCCCGCTCCGCCCACGCCCTACGTGCTGCGCCGCGACATTGACGTGTCCGGGGTTTCTGGTACCGGGACGGTAGCTGAGGGCTGCTACTTCTCGATGGCTGCCGGCTCCGGCGCGGTCACCCGATGGCGAGGCGAGCGGGGCTCTACCGTCGCCTGGGACCGCGGGCAGGACATCGAGGCAATCCACGGGCACGGCGGGGCGACGCGCGTTGTCATCCTGCCGGTCCCGGCGATGCTCGCGGCCCTGTCGTCGGTCGCCTCCCTCGGTGAACAGCGGGGTGAGGACCGGTGGTCGGAAGGCTGGAACGAGGCACTGCGGACGGCTCGCGGACTGATCGAGGCGGCCCTCGGGCCGTACCTGCAAGGCGGCGAGCCGACAGTCAGCCCGCTAGATAATTGACCAGCGTCCAAATAGTTGACCTAAGTCAATTGCGCTGCGAGGCTGGTCCTGCCAGCCGGGGAATGCGAAGCCCCCGCCCACGAGAGGGGGCCCCATGCCCATCCGCAACTACGCCACGGCCCAGGACGTCGGCCTGCGCGCCAACCAGTGCGACGCCACCGCGGTCTCCACCACCCCCGCCGGCGTGCGGGCCTACGTCCTGCTGGACGGCATCGGCGAGAGCGAGGCCGTCCGAAGCTGGGTGCGTGACGCCGCCCGCCGTCTCGCCCGCGCCGCCGCACGCCGAGGCGACGCGGAAGCGGGCCTGCGCGCCGTCTACACCGCCTACGCCACCGAGCGCGCCGACGGCAGTCCCTACGCGCGCCCGCCGAAGGCCGCCGCAGTCGTGGCCGTCACCGCCCCAGGCAAGCCGCTGACCGTGGCCTGGTGCGGGGATTCACGCGCCTACGTCCTGACTCCGCGCGGGACCGTCGAGTGCCTGACCAACGACCACAACGTGCGCCGTGTGTTCGGCGGCAGCCGCAACGTCATCACCTCCTGCCTCGGCTCATCGCTCGGCGATGACGAGGTCAAGGAGCGGTACGGGCACCCGGCGATCGAGTCGATCACCCGCGGCATGGAGCCGTGCCGCCTGCTCCTGACCTCCGATGGGGCGTATGAGCCGCACGAGGACGCCGGGCAGCTCCTGGCCGACCACCTCGTCGGCGCCCCCGGCCAGGTTGCCCGCGTCCTGACCGCCACTGCCGTCCAACGCTCCCTCGCCGCGACCGGGAGCCAGCCGTACGCGGACAACGCCACCGCCTTGGTCGCCGACTTGCTGCCCTGACGTAGCGCCGGGGCAGGGCGCACTACCGCCCTGCCCCGGCCCGCAGCAGTACGGCCAACGGCCAGTACGTGGAGAACCGCACCTGGCCAGCCCGACCACCGCGACCGATATCCACACTGCTATCCCTGGAGGGACCGTGCGGGTCTTCTACAGCGCTCAGTACCTCGACTACAGCGACCGGCTCGCCCTGGTCAGCATCGGCCTGGTCCGCGAGGACGGCGGGACCTACTACGCGGTCAACCGGGGGCTGTCCGCCAGCCATGTCCTCGCGGACCCGTCGCTGCGCACGGCCGCATGGCCCCACCTGCCGACACGCGGTGACCGCCACCTCGACCGCAGTCACCCCGACGTCAAGGTGCGCAGCCGCATCGCCGCAGAGGTCACCGACTTCCTCGCGGCCGTGCCCGACCTCGAACTCTGGTCGTGGCGCGGAGCCCACGCCCATGTCCTGCTCTGCCAGCTGTACGGCACGGAACTGGATCTGCCGGACGCGGTCCCGGACTGGACCAACGACCTACGGCAGGAGGCGCACCGCCTCGGCGTGGATCCGGACGAACTGCCCGACCAGCAGACGCGTCGGCACCACGCCCTGGACGACGCCCGGCACCTGCTGATCCTCGCCCGCTGCTTGGACGCGGCCGCCGTCACAGACGCTGCCGAGCTGGCCGGCCACGCGCCCGGACGGGGCTGGTGACCGTGACCACCCAGACGTTGATTGGCCGCATCACCAAAGGCCCGGAGCTCCACCGGATCCCCGGCAGCCCCGTCCAGAACGTCACGTTCACCCTCGAACAGCGCCCCGCACTCGCCGAGCGCGGCAAGCGACGCGCGGCCGCCGGGCCGCTGCTCCTGCGGTGCATCGCCTGGCGAGGCATGGCCCAGCTGATCGCCGAGACCTTCCGCGCGGGCGACCGAGTGATCGTGATCGGTGCCCTGCAGCAGCGCTCCGGGCGCGCTGCCGGCTCCGCCCCCCACTCGTCCATGGAACTCGAGGTGACCGACATCGGGGCGCTGCTCCACGACGGGATGCCGCTCCGACGCACGGTGCCCACGGCGGGCGAGCCGGACTAACCCGTGGAGGGCGGTGTGGGCGTTGCTCGCACTGCCCTCGGGCGGACTGATAGACATGACGTCGTACCCCGTCCGGGCAGCCGGGCCATCACGCGAGGAGCATCATGAGCGGCAGGAAGCCGGGCACGGCGCTGGCCGGCGCCGCCAAGGCCCTAAAGGAGGCGGTCAAGGCCCTCGAGGAGGCCGGCCTCACCCATGTCGAGATCATGGCGGCCCTGCGCGAGCCGTTGGCCGAGGTCGATTCGACGCTGACCGAGATGCGCAGGCTGCGCCGCGAGGCCGTCGTGGCCGCCTACCCGGACCGAACCCGCACCGTCTATGAGCTGTCCGAGGCGTCGGGGCTGGAGTCCGCCCTGATCACCCGCTACGCGAAGGAAGCCGGCCTGGAGCTGCGCAACCGCAAGCGCGGCTAGTACCCGCCCCCGGGGCGGGCCAGCGCTCGTCACCGCGGCTTCCTGTGGCGGCCGGTGCCCCGCCCGAGGTTCGGCGCCGGCACCGGCCGGACGGTGCCGTCCCCGTCGATCCCGTGCAGCAGGCGCTGCGCCGCCGCGTAGTCGCCAACGACCGACTCCGGCAGCCACTGCACGCCGTCCCACCGCAACACCAGCCGCGGTTCCTCCGGCCGGACGTGCGCGGCGCCCTCGCTGCCGTCCAGCCGCACCACCTTCAAGGCACCTACCTGGCGGCGGGACGCCTCCCGCCGGGCCATCCACGACTCCAGTGGCTCGTCATCCACCAGTCGGGCTCCCTTCCTGCAACGCACCAGCGTGAAGCGCGCGGAGTGCCGGCTCACTGGCCGGGCACCGCGCCGGCGGAGCTCCGCGAGGACCCCGCCGAGTGTGTCAGTCGACAAGCCGTCAGGCCAAGCTGATCAAGGCCCGTCACTCTCCAGTTCCCCCGGCCCTCTCTTCCTCGAGTACGACCACGCCGCCTCCAGCATGCCTGCTGCGAGCCGAAGTTGGGTGTGCCCAAGGGCGCGCCCCAGCATTTAGACTTGAGTCAAGAAAGCGGACGAAAGTCCGAAAGGTTGCCAGTCCGGGCCGCGAACCCGGACCACACCACACAGGAGACCCACCCATGCGACAGAGCGACGTCATCACCGGCCGCGCCGACCTCGGGGCCATCGACAACACCACCGGCGAGGCCGCCTTCTACTCCCACCGCCAGCCCGCCTGGCACGGCCTCGGCACCGTCACCGAGGAGGCCATGACCAGCGAGGAGGTCCTGCACCTCGCCAAGCTGAACTGGCTGGTCGAGAAGCGCCCGCTGCTCTCCATGCACAAGGGCAAGCTCGGCAAGAAGATCCCCAACCGCTTCGGCACCTTCCGCGACGACACGGGTGACTGGCTCGGCGGCCTGGTCGGCAACACCTGGAACCCCATCCAGAACCGCGACGCCTTCGCCTTCCTGGACGAGCTTGTCGGCGGCGGCCACGTCACCTATGAGACTGCCGGGGCCCTCGACGGCGGCCGAGTCGTCTTCATGTCCACCAAGTCGCCGAGCATCACCCTCGACCCCGAGGGCGCGGCCGACCGCATCGACCTCTACACCCTGTTCGCCAACAGTCACGACGGCCGCGCCGCTGCCGTCGCCGTCGAAACCCCGGTCCGGGCCGTCTGCACCAACACCCTCGACCTCGCGGTTGAGGAGGCGGACCGCGTCTGGAAGATCCGCCACACCAAGGACGCGCTGACCGATCTGGAGGAGGCTCGCAAGACCCTCGGCTTCACGGAGCGGTACGCGGCCGCCTTCGAGGCGGAGGCAACCCAGCTCTTCCAGACCGCGATGACCAACCAGGAGTTCGACAAGCTGATTGCCCAGCTGTGGACGCCCCCGGCTGAGGGTGCCCGCAAGAACCTGGTCACGGCACATGAGGAGCGGCGCGACCGCCTGCACCACCTGTTCCGGGAGGCCGACACCCAGGACAACATCCGGGGCACTCGCTGGGCCGCTCTGCAGGCCGTCATCGAGTTCGACGACTACTTCCGCAACGTCAAGGTGCCCGAGGCGCTGAGCGAGCAGGAGCACCGCAACAGCCTGGCGATGACCACCCTGCTGGCCGATCAGAAGAACGACCTCAAGGACCTCGCCAAGTCCATGCTGCTCGCGGCCTGATCGTCCCGGCGGCCGGGGGCGGTGCCCCCGGCCGCCACGGCGCCCACTTCACGTCACCCCAGCCGCGCCGACGACCGGCGCGGCCCTCCGCAGCGAGGAAAGTCATGTCCAGCCACACCCCCAACGTCCCCCATCCTGCCGACGATGGCGCACGCGCCAGCGCCCTCGTTCACGACGTCTTCCACGACTTCGCCGACGAACTGGCCGCCGGCCACGAAGCCATGAAGCGGCGCATGCTGCTCCTCCTCGACTCCGCCTTGGCCAGCGATCACGCCGCTGGCGCTGTCGCGGACCGGGACGTCGCCCGACTGCTCCTCGCCGTCCAGAACGGGCCTGTCTTCGATGCAGCGACCGAGTACTGCGAGGCATCGGAGACGGCCCGAGCGGCTGGTCTGTGGAATCGCGCGATCCGCCTGTGTGTCGGGCGGCACGAGACTCTGGCCGGCGCCCCGTATGCCCTGCTCGGGCTGGCTTTGCTGCTGGACGGCGACAACGCGGGTGCCGCCGCTCTCACCCGCGCGGCTGCCCTGCGCCCGGACCATCCCAGCGCGGAGGCACTCGTGGCGATCCTCGAAATTCACATGACGGGGCAGAGGGCTGGTGTTGACCTCGGCACGGTCGGCCTGATGCGACGGCACCTGCGCTCGGAGAGGGCCCGTCGGCTGCGTGACCGGAGCTGACGGCCGATAAGCCAGGCCGGGCAGGCGCCCATGTGCCTGCCCGGCCCGGCGCGGGCCCGCCCGCGCGCGAGCTGCCCCCGATTCGTCCGGCCTGGGGTGTGCCCAACAACCCTGCCCCCAAATAGACTTGAGTCAACAGCGCCTGGATGATGCGCGCCCTCACCCACCAGGCCCTCGACCTGAACCAGCCGTTCCACACCGTGGAGCTGGCCGAAGCCGCACTCGCGCGGGCCCGCGGCAACGTGGACCGCGGCACTGAGGCTCTGCTGCTGGTGACGGCCGCCCGTGCGTACGGAGCGAGCGACCGGGGCAGAGACGCCGCGCGGGCACTCCTTGCGGCCGAGGACGCCCTGCTCGCCGGAGACGGCATCGTCCCCGGCTACGCCGCCGCCTCCGGTCCCGTCGCCTCGACCGTGGCATCACATACTGGCAGGACCCTGACTGCGATGGGAGACCATCAAGCCGCAGAGCGCCACTACCGAACAGCCATGGTCGGCCGCGTCCCGCAGACGTACCAGCGTGTACGCGGCTTGACCATCGCGAACTTGGCAAAGGCCGTGGCGTCCCAGCGCCGGCATGAGGAGGCCGTGATCCTCTGGAATCAGTGCCTCGACACCATGGACGGCGTGGCGTCGGACCGGAACAGGAGGGAGCTGAAGACGGTGCGCTCAGCCATGGCCGTCTACACCGCGCGAGGAATCCCGGGCGCCGCTGAACTGGCCCAGCGTGTAAGCGAACTCGCCCTTCACTGAAGCGAGGCAACACAGGACAAGCTCCTCGCCTTCTCAATGTCCGTGTGCAGCAGGCTAGTTGATGTGCCCAGCGGTGCACCGTGTTGAGGAGGCTGGGGATTAGCCGGGCACCACCCGGCGGATCCCCAGCCCACGGCCGGCCCGCCCCAAGCGGCCCGGCCCCGAAGAAAAGGCCGCCATGTCCACCCCAACCACACCGGCTCCCGGACCCGCCACCCCCGGCGACCTCCAGACCGCCCGAGACAAGCACCGCCGCAGCGCCGCCGACGAAACCCTTGGCCCGTCCGCCCGCCGCCACCATGAACACGCTGCCTGTGGCTACGACTGGGCGCTCCAGGCGATCGACACCGACCCGGAGGCCGTACACCGACACATGGGCTATGCCGCCGCCTACGCCGAGCAGGCCCGCCACCACGTCGTCTCCAGTCGCCGATGGACCCTCGTCCTGCCCGGCCCCTTCTGCGAGTGGCTGACCCGTAGCGGACAACTCCCGGACGACTACACCGGTGACGAGGCGGACGACCGACTGCTGCTCGCCTACCGCGCCGGCATCAACCACCGCATCGGCCCCGAGGGCGGCTGGACCCGCACGATCCCCGCCTACGACACCCTCGCGATGTGGCGCCTGACCACCATCGCCACGCAGTTCCTCGACAGCTGCGCCACCGGGACCGGCCACTCCTCCTCCGAGCTTCGCGCCGCGAAGGCCCTCACGGACCACCTCGCGGATCTGGCCCACCGCCAGCTCAACGCCGCCAACTGACCTGCGTGCCGGGCCGCCGCCGGCGGCCCGGCACGGAGCCCCAGTGCGCTTACGACACCGCGCAGGCGGCCGCCACCGACCGAAGTCGATACCGCACAGTCGCCGTCGAGACCGCGTTTGAACCTGCGGCGTGGGACGATCGATCCGTGACTCGACTGGTAGACCGTGACCGCTCTCTGGAGGGGCGCGGGCCGGCGTGATCGCAGCGGGGCTTCCAGCCGTCGCGCAGCACCTCGAAGGCATGGTGGTGCACGTCTTGCAGTTCATCCGCGATGCTGACAGTCCGCCGCGAAGACTCCCGGCTGAGTCTTCCTCACCGAATGGTGCTGGTGAGGGCCTCGGCTAGGTGCCGGATCCATGTCACGGCCTCGGCCGTCTCCTGCCTTGTGAGGGGGCGACGCTTGCCAGTGGCTGGGTTGATGTCCGACTCGTGGGCGATTTGGTTGCGGCGCCGGACGATGATGCCGTCGTGGTATGCGACCAACTGTTCCTTGGTGAGGCCAGGGCTATGTCCGGCGTCGTCGAGATGCTTAGCCGCGCGTTGCCACATGGTAGCGGCACTGATGTGATGGAGGAGGAGCGAGAATGCCTCTCCGATTCGGCGGGTGCTCTGGTAGGACTCGTGCCCGAGTCGCTCCTCGAGGACCTCACGGAAGACGTCTTCCATACGCCGCCCCTGGTTGTGGATCTCTTCCACACGACCCCAGGGGATCTCGAAGGCGTTGAACCGCTTGGAGCGGCCCGCAGTGGAGTTCATCGCGATCGCAGTGGCACGCTCGTAGACCTCCTGATGGACCCAGTGGTCGAGGGCGGCAACCGCTTGGACCCACGCAGCGCGATACAAATCCTCTTCCGCCTTCATGTGCTCGCCGACGGCGACCATACGCTCGGCGTATTCGAGGTTGCTGATGAGCTGGCGGAATTGGGGAGTGACAGAACCAAGGGACGGCACGGCGTAAAGCTCCGGGAAGTTGGGCGTTGAGTGGACGAAGAGGTCGGATTAGGGGAGCTGCTGCGCGAGTTCGGCGAACAGCTGCTGGGCCTTCGCTAGATCTTTGGCGATGTCGGCGGCGATCTCGCGAGCCGGGCGCATCGGCGCGAGTCCGGGCTTGGGCCCGGCCTCGAGGTCGTGGAGCTGAAACCTCTGACTGCGGAGGGAGGCGTAGTCGTAGCGGCTGAAGGTGCTTGAGGACGTCCGGGTGTTGGTTGGCTGTCCTGGACGGTAAGCGGCAACGAAGGCGTCCAAGTCGGTAGCGATGGACTCGCGTGTGCTCTGGCGGAGGTCGTAGACCCAGAGCTCCGACGTGGAGGGCGTACCACGAGGGTCGGCATGGATCTTGTTGAAGAAGAGAACGTTGGCCTTGACCGAGCTGAGCTTGCTGCCATTGCGGAAGATCCGATCGGGTAGACGCAGCAGCGTGTGGAGGTCGCAGACATTTGCCAGTTCTTGAAGAATCGCACCAGCGCCACTGCCCTGGAGCATGCCTTCGGGGATGAAGACAGCAGCCCGGGCGTTCCTCGGCATGCCGAAGGCAATGTGCTGCAGGAAGTAGCCCGGCAGCAGTTGGTTGTAGTGCAAGAGATCCAGGCGGTGGATTGGGGGCGGGGTGGTGCTCCGGAACGGCGGGTTGCAGATGACTACGGTGGGCTCGGGAGAGCCGGTGGGTCGGCTGACGATCGCTCCACCGTCAGCCAGAGAGTCAGCCTTCTGGATAGGGGCATTGTCGTTGAAGGGGCGGATCGTGTTGAGAAGGATGTTCATTGTGCCCAGGCGGACCATTTGCGGCCCCCAGTCGGCGCCGCCAATGGCGTCGGGGCCCAGCCGCCCCAAATCAGCCGCGGTAGCCTGCCGGTAAGCAGCGAGCAGCGCGCCACCTGTCCCGGCGGCGGGGTCGAGAACGACGTCAGTGGACCGCACGTCGAGGACGCGTGCGATCGCGGAGAGCAATGGCCGAGGGGTGATGACCTGCCCCATGTCGCGATTCTGGTCGATGTCGTCGGCGCAGAACTCAAGAAGCCTCTCGTATGCCTCACCCAGCGCGGGGAGGTGGCGGGACCACTCCCAGGGCTTGATGACGTCTTGGATCAGGCTGGTGAGCTCGCCGATGTGCTGCTCGTCCCACATCTTGGCATTGCGGAAGATAGCCAGGGTGGTGGAGTGCGCGGGTTGGTCGAGCTTTGCATCCTGCTTGGCCAGCTCGCGAAGGATAATGCCGAGTTGTTTCCGCAGGTCGTCGCCGGCGCGGTCGGCGATGGTGGTCCAACCGTATGCGGGCGGCACGACCGGTGGGTTGGCCGCGCGAAAGCGCTCGGGCAGTTGAGAACGCTCGTGGTCCAGCTTGAGGTAGAGGAGGTAGGTGAAGTGCTCCAGGAAGGTGAGCTTAGTGACCTCGATGTGAGCGAGCTTGTCGTCAAAGAACTTCTCCAGAAGCTTGGCGATCCCGCCGGCGGTCCAGTCGAGATCGGAACCCGGAGCCGCAGGCTCCGAGGTCTGGTCCGAGAAGATGAAGGACTGCTGCTCTGCCATGCCCACCCTGTCTATCGGATCATCGGCCCCAGCCTGAGGCCGCATACGACGGCGGCGCGGCCCAGGAGAGTCTCCTGGGCCGCGCCGCCGGGTCGCGACTCGCACCGGCTCGCTGTGTTACACCTCGTGCTCGCTGGTGGCGCTCGGGCCGACATCGGGGGTACGGCTCACCTTGAGCGCCTGGGCGATGGCGGAGAACTCGGCAAGGGCCGTCTCCAGGTCGTCCACGATCTCTTGGGCGATCACCTCGGGAGAGGTGATCGCCTTGGCGGTGCCGGAGCCCTGAAGGACGGTCAGGTCGAGGTTGACCTTGTCGCGCTTGACCAGCTGATCGTAACTGTACGGCTGGAAGCGGTCGTTCGCGATCCGATTGTTGTAATCCCCGTTGCCCGAGTGGAAGGACTTGACGAAGGCGTCCAGGTGCTCGCGCCGCAGAGGGCGCTGCTTGAGTGTGAACCTCTGGTCGGTACGGAAGTCGTAGACCCACAGCTGCTCGGTGGCAGGACGGTCACTGGACTTTGCGCGCGCCTTGTCGAGGAAGAGCACGTTGGCCTTGACGCCGTTGGCGTAGAAGATGCCGGTCGGCAGGCGCAGCAGGGTGTGGACGTTACAGGTGTCCAGCAGCCGACGCCGGATCTCGGCTCCTGCGCCGCCCTCGAAGAGGACATTATCGGGGAGGACGATGGCGGCTCGGCCGTCCGACTTGAGTAGATTGACGATGTGTTGCACAAAGTTGAGCTGCTTATTGGTGGTTTGCGCCCAGAAGTCTGTGCGGGATGTGTACGCCTCGCCGGTCACTGAGCCGACCCCGAAGGGCGGGTTAGCGAGCACGATGTCGTAGAACCGCTCCGGGGCCTTGGCCAGTGAGTCCTGCACCGTGATCAACGGGCGGCCTTCCGAGCTCCCAATGCCATGCAGCAGCATGTTCATCAGCGCCAGGCGGGCAGTCTCGCGAACCAGCTCGTAACCAGTGATGTCGCCGCTCTGTAGCTTGCGCCCAGCATCGGAGAAGAGCTCGTCGCCATAGTGCTCGAGAAGATATGCGTACGCGGCGATTAGGAAGCCACCCGTTCCACAGGCCGGGTCGGTGATCCTCTCGCCAAGTTTAGGCTGGATGCAGTCGACCATGGCGTCGATCAGCGGGCGGGGCGTGAAGTACTGGCCGGCACCGGTCTTGCGGTCCTCAGCGCCGCGCTGCAGCAGGCCCTCGTAGGCGTCGCCCTTAAGGTCGACGTCGGTGCGGTTCCAGCTGTAGGGGTTAATGAGGTCCTTGACCAGGCGCTCTAGGACGGCTGGCTCATGGATTTTGTTCTGCGCCTTGAGGAACACCTCTCCGAGCATCGTCCCTGGGCGGCTCCCCAGATCGCGGAGGATGTGCTCGTAGTGCTCCACCAGGGGCTCGGCCGACCGGACCATCAAGCTCGGCCAGTCCCTGCCTTCCGGTACCAGTCGCTCAAGCTTGATGCCCCGCTTCTCCGCCATCGGCCGATGGATCTTGTCTCGCTCATCCGCCATCTTCAGGAAGAGGAGGTATGTGAGTTGCTCGACATAGTCCAGGGTGGAGACGCCGCTGTGGCGCAGCAGCTCGCAGTATGACCAAAGCCGGTTGACCAGGGTGCTGGTGTCTTCGCCGGAGGCGGCGAAGCTGGCGGAAGGCTTAGTGGGGGTGGTGCTCACTGGGGAATTTCTCCCTGGTTGGGGGCGGCCTTCTTGCGGGGGCCCGGTACACGGAGGGTGCGCTTGCGGACCGTGGCGCTTTCGCCGCCGTTGAAGCGGATGCGCTCCAGGAGAACCGAAGCGGGCTCGTCGGTAGGATCCTGCGGCACAAGCGTGCCTGCGGCAGCGGCGCTGAAGAGGGCAGCACGAAGCTCCGCAGCATTGTCCTTTGTCCGCGCCACCAGTGGCATCAGCTGATCAAGAATTGCATGTTGCTTTTCGACATTCGCAACAATTTCCTGCTGCTTTTCTAGGCTAGGAAGTGGAATCCTTGTTCCGGAAATTGTGGTTTGGTCGATCTTTGGCATGGAGCCGCTCAGCCCCCTTGCCTTGCGCTTGAAGTAAGACATGACTGCTTCTGTCTTCAGCACAAGCGCAACGAAGTCCGGCGAGGCTCGATTGCAGTCTACGCGTACACGAATCAAGAGGTCGGGGAAAATTGCCCAACCGCTCGGTCCGCTGTAAAGTGCAGATGTTCCAACAAGGTCGGGGGCATTGGAGCGTTCGATGAAGATGTCACCGTCCTCGAGCCATAGATCGGTGGCGCGAGCAGGGTTGGCGCAAGTCATCTTCGTGAAGTCGTCGATGAACCTTCCCTGGGTAATCGCAGTCAGAGTGAGAGTGCGAATTCCCGACCCATCAGCCGTAGCCTTCGCCGACACCCCGTTGCGCAATGGCTCGCGGAGGAGGTCACCGAGCCTCTCGATTGGGTATTCGTCTAGCGCGGCGATGCCGTTATCCACGAGGTTCGTCTGGAGGGCTTTAATCTGCGCGCGCGCCGAGGCGACTGCGGCTTCTCCAGCTGTAATCCGAGTGATGTGTTCTTCGAGTTTTGCTGCGATTCGGTGCTGCTCTGCCGCGGGTGGTACAGGTAGAAGTACGTCCATCAGCCAGGGAACTTCTAGCGAGGCTACCGTCGTGCCACGCTTGCGGCAGTTCTTGAGGAGATATTGCTCGTGGGCGCGGAGAGCCCAAGTCAGCCACCGCGGGTCGATCCCCTTATGCGGACTGACGGCCTTCATGTCTTGGTTGAGCGTGGTCGCGAAGGGCACATAGGCGATCGGGAGCTTGCGCTCGAGGATGCCAGAGCGCACCACGAGAGCGACCGAGTGGGCCGGCACCAACTTCACTGGCGAGTCGTCCAGTGCTGAAGTGTGGATGAGGTCTTGGGTGCCCGCGAGTGTGGAATCGCCCATGTCTTTTGGAGACAGCCATGGGATACTTCCGTCCTGCCAGAATTCTGGCCGACGCTTCGAAGGCGTGCCGCCGCCGTACCAGGTGCCGAGTTCACTGAGCTTCGCCCAGGCCCACCCCGACGGTAGGTCCCCGGCGTGGTCCGCCGCGCCCATCACCGCCGCATCCGCCGCGCTCGTCACGCGCTCAGCTCCCTGTCAAGATCATCGAGAAGTTCGTCGGCTCGTGCCTCGCCGAAGGCGGCCACGAAGCCGTATACACCGTTCCGCGCACTGAAGGGCGGATAGTTGAGGTCGGTGAAGTCGAAGCGTACACGCGCCGCTGTGGCGTCGGCGATGCGACGCAGCCACCAGAGCTGCTGTTCGGTGAACTGGGCGCCGGCCTGGCGCTGCCGTTCGAGCCAGGCGGCGAAACGCTCTTCCACCACAGCCGCGTACGGCCGAACCGGCGCTGCCCCCGACTCGGCACCGCCCTCTAGCTCGTAACGGATCAGTGCCACTAGGTCGGTCACCCCATGCTTGGCACCAGGCTCCGCGATGGCCTCACCCATCGCTTCATATGCCTGCCACAGCCGCTCGGGGGTCCATGCCCGCGGAGGCCGAGCGAGGCTGCGGGCTACGTCCTGCAGCTTCTGGTAGGCATCTCGGGGTTTGACTCCGGGCTGGCTGAACGCGGCGCTGAGGACGGCGATCTCGTCCTGGTGCTCGTGTAGATATTCGCGCCAGCTAGTGACTACGGCCTGCGCACTCGCCTCATCCTCGACGACCGCTCCAGCATGCAGAAGGTAGTCCTTACTAGTCTCGTCGTAAAGGATGTCCTTGGCTCGTCGAATCTCCAGCAGCTTGGCGCGCAGTTCGTCGTTGCCGGCCAGTGGCTGCAGCGCATGCTCCAGTAGTTCCCGGATCGCAGCGTCTCCGCCGCGGGTGCGTGCTTCCTCCTGGCTGTCAACCGACACGGCATGGACCAGGCCGCGAACGATACTCGGCAAGGGCTGACCTTCGGCGGCGCGCTCGATCTCGGCCCGCTCAGGGTCCGTGAGTTGGAGATTAAGCTTGGCCAGTCGTGCGGCGAGGGTGGAGATCTCCGACTCGTCGATGGTGAGGTTCGAAGCCTTCTGTAGCAGCTTCTCCAAGCTGATCCGCGTTTCGGGATCCCGGTCGAGCGGGGCAGCGTCCATCTTGGGCTTCTCGGTTACCCCGACCGCGTCCACGATCACGAAACGGGTCTTGTTGCCCACTCCGGGTGTGACCCGTTCGAATTCTGTCAGCGGCAAGGTCCGCGCCCCGCGGCCCTTCATCTGCTCAAAATAGGCCCAGCTCTTGACGTCTCGCAGGAATAGCAGACATTCCAATGGCTTGACGTCGGTCCCGGTCGCGATCATGTCGACAGTGACCGCAATCCTCAGCTGTGGCAGATTTCGAAATGAGGAGAGAAGTTCGGCCGGCTTCTTCGCTTGATGTGTGATCTTTGCGCAGAAGTCATTTCCCTTGCCGAAGACATCTCGAATGACCTCGACAATCTCCTCGGCATGATTGTCGTCCTTGGCGAATACGAGAGTCTTTGGTACGTAGATCTCGTCCCGTCGCAGCCTTCCGGTCGTCCGGTCCTTCTTCCCTCGCTCGGGGAAGATATCGGTGAAGAGTCGGTCTCGGAAGGTTTGGATCACTGTCCGCAGCTGATCCTTCGCGATAACCCGCGTGCCGACCTCCCTGGCGCCATACTGAATATCATCGTCGATATCCTGGTATCGCTGGCGGCGGGTGCGGCGATCGCGCATTGGAATAGTGCCCTTGGCGATCACCCCGCCCTTGCCGGTGATTTCCGTTTGGATGCGGTACACGTTGAATGTGACGTTTACTCCGTCGGCGACGGCTTCTTCGTAGGTGTACTCGCTGACCAGGTTGCCATTGAAATAGCCAAAGGTCTGCGCTACTGGAGTTGCCGTTAGCCCCACCACTGGCGCATCAAAATACTCTAGGACGGAGCGCCATTTGCCATAGATCGAGCGGTGGCACTCGTCTACGATGATCAGATCGAAGGATTCAGGTGGAATTCCTCGATTGTAGCCGACGGCGATGTCCCCGGGAACGTCGTAGGGGTCCTTCTCGAGGTCATCGCTGTCGATCTCCGCCAACTCTTTGCCCGTAAGGGACATGTACAACCGTTGGACGGTGGAGACGACGACCTTCGACGACGGCGCAATGCCATCGCCGTCGAGGCGCTGGACGTTGTACAGCTCAGTGAACTTCCGGCCCGTATCGGGGGTGGTGTAGTTCTCGAACTCTGCCTTGGCCTGGACGCCCAAGTTATTGCGGTCGACCAGGAACAGAACCCGCTCCGCGCGGGCATGCTTGAGGAGTCGGTAAGAGAATGTAACTGCAGTGAACGTCTTGCCGGCGCCAGTGGCCATCTGTACCAGCGACCGGCTCTGGCCCGCCCCGGCCTGTCCTCGACCCTCAGCCAGAGAGCGCTCGACACCTCGCACCGCTTCAACCTGAGCCGGGCGCAAGCCCGCAGGGTCTAGCTCCGGCATTCGCACTTGCACGCGCGCCCGATAACTCGGGGCCTGCGGATCTTCGTCTGCCTGGCGCATCCACCGCGACAGCGTGCGCGGTTGGTGGAATGAGAACACTCTCCGCGAGCGCGAATCTGGGTCCAAGCTGTTGCGGAACCGCGTCTCACCACCATCGCTGGCATACCGAAACGGTAGCTCCGGCCGCCACGCCGCCAGGCGCTGCCCGCTGCTTAGGCTGTGCGCGTATCGGTCGGCCTGCTCCTCAGCAGCCGACAGGTCCGCACCCTCGCGCTTGGCCTCGATGACTCCGACCAGCTTCCGATCCACGTACAGCACGTAGTCGGCCCGGCCCCCTGCCGTAGTCACCTCGCGTACTGCCACGCCCGATCCGCGCTCGTCTCCCTTAACGAACAGGTTCAATCGCGGTCCGTGATCCTGGACCGACCAGCCTGCTTCCAGGAGCATCTGGTCCAGCTGCGCGCGCACCTGCACCTCGGTCAGCGGTTCCCGCGACGCGGCCTCGGCGTTGTCCAGCAACCGGGCCCGCTCGGTCACAGCCACCGAGGCTGCCGTTTTGTCCTTTTCCTTTGCAAGCTCCGGAACGCGGGCCGCGTCGAAACTGGCCTGGAGCGCTTGGAGCTCCTGCTGCATCGTTGCAACGATCTGGGCAAGCTGATCCTGCTGTGCCCGGGCCGCCGCGAGTTCCCGCTCGGCCGTCAGTCGTGCGTCGCGCTCGGCATCGGCGTAGCTGGCCTTGTCCTGGAGGGTCAGCCGCGCCTCTGCCAGTGCCCGCGTTGCCTCCTCTATCTGGTTGCGAAGGCCTAGCGTGTGCGCGGGCGGCTGTGGCGGGACGAACGGCAACTGCTCGCGAGACCCGGTCAGCAGTCGGTGGAACCACACCGCCAAGCGAAAGCAGGTCTGCAGACACCGGAACGCCAGCTGCGGGTCGGCTACGTTCATGTGGACTGCGTCGTTACCGACGGTACGCAGTTCGTGGAAGGCGCTCCCGACGGTGCCGTGGAGATAGCCCTCGCGGTCGAGCGACCGCAACCGGTCAACCTGCCGATCGCCTTCCACTCGGACACGGCCGCGGCGGACCAAGTCTGCGGCCATCACCTCGCCGAACTGTCGTGCCTTAATCAGTGACGTATTCGGGTCGTCGAAGACTGTGGCCTCTGCTCCAGCGCCATAGGCCACCAGCAAGGGCAGGTGCGGGAGAAGGAAGCCAAAGTTTCTTGATCTCTGCGCCAGCTCAACTAGCTTGGGATCTGGAGTTCCTACGGCGCTGCGTACGCCCATTGAGCCGCCTCGTCCTCGTCTGCGTCAACCGTGATCAGCTTCCGAGGGTAGCCGTAGCCGAGGACAATCTCTCAGGGTTTGCCTACGGGTGCACAACTCAAGAGTGGGGTGTGACTGATCTGGTCGCGGGGCATGACATCAAGCCCTCCCCGGGAGGCGGGACTCATCAGACGGCCGTCTACCCCCATGGGCGAGGTCCATGACGACCTTGAAGACGCGCAAGACGGTAGTGGGCCTGCTGGCGGTGGCGGGCCGGGTCCGCAGCGGCGTGCTGAAGCGCGAAGCAAGTGACTCGGAGCTCACGGACGTCTCGCAGTACCGAGTAGCCGGCCCAGGCCATCACGTTGGCCCAGGCTTCCCCTCTGGTCACGACTCCACGCTACGAGGGGAATGTCAGTACGCGAAGAGCTCAGCGATGCTCCTGACGAGCATCCCCGTCAGCCGAGGATCACACCAAGCCTGCTTCCGGACAGGCCGGCCGCGCTCGAGATCCCGTAGCTGGGCCGCGCGGACGAGCAGCCCGTGCCCAGCAGAGATACACCACAGTTCAGCCCGCGGCCTGCTCAACCGTGAGACCGCGATCATCAGGTGCAGCGACGAAGAGACGAGTCACGTCGAGCTCCTGGACCGGGCTTCGCTCCAGCTCGTCGTGAACACCGGGAGTAGTCGATCACACGGCCCCACTGCAGTAGTCACTGAAGCAGTGTCTGGCACGTCACCCTACTGGTTCGGGTCGCCCTTGAAGCCGGCGCCGTTTGCCGCGGGAGCTCGGCGCGTGCGGCCGCGATCCACGAGAGGGAGTCCACCCGGCCAGCAGCTCGGCCGCCTTCTCCGACGAGGGTTGTAGTACACGACCCCCGCGCCGGAAGCCCAGAAGCGTCGCTCCGCACCAGCCCAGGTGATCTCCTCTAGGAGGACCTCCTCCGCAGAGCCTTCGCGATGCTCCTCCCAACGAAGTCAAGCACCGTTACGCTCAATCGGAACTCGCTGCTCTCAGTCCCACTCCGACTACGCAATGCGGCGAAGCGCTTGACGTGCAGCCTCCTGGGCAAGCAACCTGAATCGCTGGTGAGGCGTGGGCGTATCCCTGCCACCCGTCCCAGTAAGCCGCAACCCGCCGACAGGAGCCAAGTGACCGCTCTGCATGCCCAGCAGCTCGAACACGCCCTCGACGAGCAGTTCACCGGGATCATCGCCGTTGACGACCTGTCTCGCTTCGACGAGCGAACCCGGCGGAGCTCGTTTCTCTCCCGTTCCCTGGCTGCCCTAGCAATCCGCGAGTTCACCGGGTATCCGCTAGCGCGCTGCGCTGAGTTCGTCATCGACTCGTTCGGCGACCAGGGAATCGACGCTGTGGCGGTGGATCTCACTTCGGAGGAGCCTCAGGTCTGGGTGGTGCAGGCGAAGTGGAGCAGCGAAGGCACAGCCACATTCTCCAAGAACGCTGCGCTCGATCTGAAGAACGGCCTGGAACTGCTGATCGCTCGGGAGTACCAGTGCTTCAACGCTAAGCTGACGCCGCTCATCCCCGATCTGGAACGAGCGCTCAGCAATCCGCGGGTCCAGATCACCCTACTGCCGGCCTGGGCCGGGACCCAGCCGTTGGGGGCTGAAGCTAAGGAGGTGCTCGACCGATTCTGCGCGGAGTACGAGGACTCGTTGCGTCTGCGTGCCCTTCGGCTACCGGACTTCATCCGCATCTTGCGCTCCGGAATTGCTGAACCCCAGATCAAGCTGAAGGCTTCAGCCTCGGCTGTCGATGTCAGTCCGATCAAGGAACCCATCCTGGCGTACCACGGCACGATCGGGGCTGCGGAGGTTGCCCGCTGGTACGAGGACAATCATCACCGGCTCTTCCAGCGGAACATCCGTAATCCCCTCGGCGTCACTGCGGTCAATCGCACTCTCGTGGAGACCCTTCGCAGGAAGCCCGAATACTTTTGGTACTTCAACAACGGGATCACGGTACTGTGTGACAAGGTGATCATGGGCCCTCGGGGGGACCTTGAAATGGAGGGCGCGAGCATCGTCAACGGCGCTCAGACGGTCGCCTCCGTTCACGAGGCATACCAGAAAACCCCGGATGTCGTGACGCGTGCACGGATCGGCGTCCGAATCATTTCCTTGACGGACTGCCCGGAAAGCTTCGATCACGACGTCACCCGGACGACCAATACCCAGAACAGGGTGGAGCCTCAGGACTTCATCGCTCTAGAGAAGGTGCAGCAGCAACTCCGCGACGACTTCCTGCTTCGATTGCGGAAGACATATGTCCTGCGCCGGGGCGAGGAACCGCCGCAGTCGAAGGATGATGGTTGCACTCTGAGGGAGGCCGCAACCGCACTCGCCTGCGCTCACGCCTCTCCGGAACTGTCCTTCCAAGCCAACGTGGACATCAACCTTCTTTGGGATCCGAAGCTGCACCACCGGCTATTTCCGCTCCAGCGTACCGACGCGGTCAGGACCTGGCGCACCATCCTGGTGTTCAGGGAGGTCGAGCGGCAGATTGCTACACAACGTCCGCAGTGGGAGGGGCGCGCCGGCACACTCGCCGACCTTGGGCGGCTGCTCATCGCCCATGTGACCTTCCAGCGCCTACCCCAGGGCTGGCGGGAGATTCCGGAGTCCGATTGGTCGACGGTACCGGCGTGCGTCGCCGGGCTCGTAGACGCCAGCGTAGCCACCCTGATCCATTGGATCGACACAGGTTACGGACCTAAGAGTCAGGTGAGTAGCATCTTCCGGAATGCTGAGAGATATTCGGACCTTGTTGGTTCGGCGCTGGCAACCTTGCAGGGCGACATTCAACCACCTCCCCTCTCGCCGGAGTACCGGGCGTCCGAGCGTGAACAACACGCACGGCAAGCAAACGCAGTCACCGTGATCTTTGAGAATAACGCGCTGGAGGAAGGGACTCTTCTGGAGTTCCGCCCAGTCCCCGGCCGCGAGCAGCAGCAGCTCACCCCCTGGCTCACGGCGGATGCGCGCCGAGCGCGTGCGACCTGGACCCGGCAGCGCCGCAACTGCTTGGTATGGGCGGTGGACGGCGTCGCGTACTCACCGACCGGTCTGGCCAAGAAGATGCTCGTGGAGGCCGGCCACCAGAGCAAGCCGCTTCAGGGAACGCGGCGCTGGTTCGTGCCTCAGCGCGGCTCCCTCGTGGACATCGCCGACCGGTTGCGCCAGGAAACAGAAGAAGAGGAAGAATAGGCTTATTGCTCAATCTCGGAGGTCATTGGGCCTGCTGAGGATCTCAGATCGCTCCGCCATTCTCTCCCGGCGTCGGGCATTGGAGTGTGCCGGCGGCCGAGCGCCAGGACACGCTCGACGACCAGCTCATCGGGCAGCTGGTCGGCCGGGCGAGGGCCGAGGGCCGAGGGCCGAGGGCCTGAACCTGACCGGCGCCGGCGGGCTGTTGCAACAGCTCACGAAGAAGATCCTGGAGTCCGCCCTTGAGGGCGACTCACCGACCACCTCGGCTATGAGAAGCACGACCCCGCCGGAGCCGGCTCCGGCAACTCCCGCAACGGAGCCCGCTCGAAGACAGTGCTGACCGAGATCGGCCCGGTCGAGATAGACGTGCCCCGCGATCGGGAGGGCACGTTCGTGCGGGCCCGGAGCCGGCTTGCTGGCAGCGCTGACGCTCCAGAGGCTGGGCCGGCGTCCGGGCGACTGCGACTTTCAGCTCGTATACGAACCGGCGATGTCATCGGAGCAGCTATCGGATGCCGCCTGAAGACCGACGCAGCCGGAGCGCCACGACCGCAGGCCGCCTACGCTCCGAAGGAAGAGGCACCCACCTGCTGCCACCCGAGCACCTTAGCCGCGTTGGCCCCGAAGGACCTTCCCTCCTCCGTCGCCGTTGGTTACACCCGGTAGAGCCGAACTGATGGTGATGTCGGCGGGTGAGTCGACCTATGTGAGCGATCTCCCAGCGCATTGTCGGTGCGAGCGGTTACGGTACGGACCATGCGCTGGCTCGGGGAAGGAGCGCACGTTGGACATACCCTTTGATGAGGCCGACGGCAGAGCCGCGTCCTCGATGCCCGGTCCCGGGGACTTGGCGGTGTTCGACCGCACATTCCCGGCGCGCGTTGCCGTGCTGATGCGGTCCCGCCCCATCGCGGAAGCCGCCGCGGGCGCCGTGCGTCAGGACTGGCCGGACGCCACATACGACGTCGCGACGTTCGCTCTCGCTGCCATCGACCTGATCATCGCGCAGCAGGGCTTCGAGGACGAGGCCACCTACCCGGCGGTGACGGAGGGACTCGCGGCCCTCGCCCGCCGGGCCGCACCCGGCCGTCCTGCGGATGAGCATCTCAACGTCGCCAGGTACACCCTCGACGCGTTGCTCAACCGGGCCCAGCGCGAGGCGCCGTTCACCTACCGGATCAGCGACTACACCAGCGAGGACGGAGCGCACCAGCAGCGGCAGGTGCAGTTCCGGTTGCTGATCGAGCGCGAAGACCCCGTGCGTGGTGAAGTCGTCCTGAACGCGACCCGGGATGCGATCAACGCCCTGATCGGGGGCCTGGAGTTCGACGTCGAGGACGAGCAAGTCGCCAGCGAGCTCATGCTGGAGCGCCAGCTCGCCAAGGGCGCGTTCGCCGCAGCCGAAAGAGCCGCCGTCCGTGCCCGCCTGCTCTCGGTCTCGCTCGCCGACGACCTCAACCGGCTGATCAAGGACACGCGCCGGGACCTGCGGTCCGTGCTGGACCAGTGGGCCAACGACGTCCCGGCACGCCTGGATGCGGCACGTGAACACATCGCCGGCCGCCTGGATTCGGAACACCGCCTCCTGCTTAAGGTCCGCGAATCGCTTGATGCCGAGGATGAGCAGGTGACTGCCGCGGCCGCCCGGATCGCAGGAATCCTCACCGAGTGCGCGCGCCGGCACGAGGCACTGCACCGCCAGGTGATCACCGCCCGCAGCATCTTCCTCGATGAACAGGACCGTCAGGCGTTCCGGCCTCCGGCCCTGGGCTACCTGCCCGACCTCGGCCAGGAAGTACTTATACCGCTCCTCGGCCTCGACACGGACACCGCCCTACTGGTGGCGGACCGGTGGCTGTCCGACATCACAGGACCGAGGCCGCCCAAACTCCCACGGTTGTACCGGCTGATCGACGACCTCTGGGCCGCCCGTGGCCCCCTGGAGGACACACGCGACCTCGGCGACACGGACGAGGAGGTCGGGGACGCGGACCCGCCGACTATCCCACCCGAGGTCATCACCGCGGCCCAGCGCGTCGTCACCCGCACCGGCATGCCCACCCGGCTGTCGGCCTTGCTGGCTGGCGCCCTCGCCGACGACGAATCCGCTGATCCCCGCCAGCGCCAGCAGACCGCAGAGATCCTCGCCCTCACCGCGCTGTGGTGCTACGCCCCCGAGGACCTCGAACCCGGCCAGCCGATCTCTGCCGACCTTGCAGCGCAGATCCTCGGCCCGCGCGCGGCAGCCGACACCGACGGGCTGCCCCTGCGCCTTGCCGACTGGGACGGCGACGACCTCATCATCGCCGCGCACCCGGACGCCCTCGAGACCGCTGACCCCGCCCCGGTCACCTCCCTCCACCGCTCTGCCCAGGAGAGCGCATGACGCTGACACAGACCGATCACACCGACCTGGGCACCCTTATCGGGTACGCACTCCAGCCCACGCAGCGCCCCGGCCGCAGTCCCGAATACCGCCGCCTGCTCGGCCGCTACCGCAGCGAGCCGCACTTTCGTACCGCCGCTGACGCCGTCCTGCACGGCCTCGGAGCCCGGGTCCTGTCCGACGGAGACTTCGGCCTCGTCCTGGGCGTCGAACCGGAGTCCCCGTTCGCCTTCCGCGTCACCGACATGCCGAACGCCGGGACGAGAAACAGCCGACTGCTCGCCGGGCTCGTCCTGGTCGGGATCGCCGCCTACGCCTACCCGAGCCCGGCCGAACTCGACGAGGAACGCATCCGCCGTGTACCGGACACGGAGTTCGAACAGTGGATGCGATCCCTCTGCGAGCGCCTGCAGGTCGTCGATGCCGCAGGCGAGACCATCCCGGAGGAAGGCCTCGACGAAGCCTGGCGCGTCTACCACGAACTGCCCCCCGTCCTGGTCGGTGACCGCGGACGCGGATCGGGACGGCTGTCCCCCAAGTGCACCCTCTACTGGGTCCGCAACACCCTCGGATGGCTCGTCGAACAGGGCATGGCCCGCACCGACGGCACCGACGGCACGTGGATCCTCACCGAACGGTTCCGCATCCAGGTCAAGGACATGGCCAGCGAACCCGCCTACACCTTCCTCGCCGCCCTCGCCCGCGGCGAACACACTGCGACCGCAGCAGCCACCTCCGGCAGCGACGACCACACGACGGAGGAGAAGTGACCTACCACCTCGCGGCCCTGCGCCTGCACTCCATCGGCGAGCGCTCCGCCCGCTTCACCGACGTCACCCTGGACTTCACCGCCCCGCACGGCATCGTCGCCACCCCGGACGACTCGATCGTGTGGCTGCGCAACGGCGGCGGCAAATCCTCGCTGCTCTCGCTCTTCTACGCGCTCATGCTGCCCAGGGCGACCGACTTCATGGGCCGGGCTGTCAAGCGCAGCCTGACCGACTACGTCGACTCCGGTGACACCTCCCACACCGTCGCCGTCTGGCACCCCGCAACCTCGCAGACCCTCGACGGCCGGCCCGACCGCGTCCTGGTCACCGGCGCCGTCTACGAATGGGTCGACCTGCGCCGTCCCGCCGATGCCGACCGGGCCCGGGACAAGCTCGACACCACCTTCTACGCCTTCTACGCGGTCCCCGGTGTCATCGACCTGGAGCGCCTGCCGATCTTGGACGAGACCGGTGCCCCCCGGCGGCGGGCGACGTTCATCACCAAGCTCAAAGAGGCCGCCGCAGCCCATCCCCACGCGATGGACCTGGTCACCACCGAGCGGCAGCACGACTGGACGACGCAGCTGGCGAACCGGGGCGTGGACCCCTCCCTGTTCCGGACCCAGAAGCAGATGAACCACGTCGAGGGTGGCGTGGACGAGCTGTTCAAATTCTCCTCCGCCCGCGAGTTCATCGACCTCCTCATCGACCTCACCGTTTCCCCGGACGACGCGACCAACGTCGCCGAACGGCTCTCCTCCATCGCTTCCCTGCTCGCCACCAAGCCAGGTAGGGAAGCCGAGCGGGCGTTCTGCCTGGATGCCGCCGCCGGACTGGAAGGAGTGATGGTCGCGCACCAGGACGTGGAAGACTCCGAGATCACGCTCGACCGCGCCATCGCCGAAGGCGCCACGCTCGCTGCCGCGTTCAGCACGACGGTCACCGAGGCCCAGGCCCAGCAGGAGGGCCTCGCCGAGCACAAGGCAGATGCCGAAGCACGCAAGTCGGCAGCGGAAACCGAGCGCGGCGTCGCCTACGACCTCGTCTATCTCTACGAGAAGCGCGCAGCAGAGCTCCGAATCGCCGACGCGCGGGGACAGTTCGATGAGGCCGATCGGGCGGTCACCGAAGCAGGTGGTCTGGTGGCGGCCTGGGACGCCACCGAGCATCTGGCGGCCAGAGCTGAAGCTGAGCAGGCTCTCGACGTCACCCGGCGCGAGGCCGAGGCCGAGCGCGCTCAGAGCGCGCCGCAGCGCCGTGAGCACGACGAGCACACCGCGCGCCTGCGCCTTCGGCTCATGGGACTCGCCGAGGAACACGACGCGCGTGCCGTGATCGCCGACGAGGACGCTACGACAGCGGCCGAGGAACGCGAGGACCACCTCCGCGCGGCGGCGGATGCGCGAGGCGCGGCCTCGGCGGCTGACAAGGACATCGCCCGGGCACATGCAGACCTGGAGCGACTGGCCGCGGATCTTCGCGCGGCGGTCCGTGACGGCGTCCTGCCCACCGAGATCACCGATCCGGCCGTCCACGACACTGACCTCGGGGTGCAGCTGGACGGGCTTGAAGGTGTCCTGGGAGAGATCCGGGTACGACGTGGCCAGCGGCCGGCCCTCCGTACCGAGCTGACCAACAAGATCGCCTTCCACACCGGCGAACGCACGCGACTCGACAGTGACCGCTCAAGCCTGGCAGGCGAACGCGAAACCCTCACGCGCCGCGCCGAGGAACTCGCGGCGAACCGCCGCATCCAGGACCTGATCGAAGCCACCGACGACTCCCCGGTGAACCTGTGGGCGGAAACCGACACACTCACCAGGCGGCTCGCGAACGCCATCGTCGACGTGGACGTCGAACTGGTCCGCCTGGAAGCGGAGCACCTCGACGACAAGCGCACCCTCGACGCTCACACACGGACCGGCCTGCTGCCCACCACACTGGACGCAGACCGTGTCCGCACCACGCTCGCCGAACACGGAATTACTGCCGAAACGGGCTGGCAGCACCTGCGGACCCTTCTCCCGGAAAGCCGCCTCGCCGAAGCCCTCATCGATCCTCACATTTCGCGCATCGGCATCGGCGTTGTCGTCCCGACGGAGCAGCACCAGGCAGCCGTCACCGTTCTGGCCTCGGTCGACGCCACTACCACAGCACTCGTCGGCGTCTACACCTCCCAGGCCGCCTCCGCCATCGCCACTCACGGCCCGCAGGCCGCAGTCACCGAGAACCCAGGACCTGCCTGGACCGGACTGCACCGCGGGCTGATCGACGCTTCGTCCACCAACACGACCATCCGCCAGGTCACGGCCCGCACCGAGGCCCACACTGCCAGGCAAGCTGCCCTGACCGAGGCCAGGGCAATAGACCGCAACCTCCTGGATGCGGTCACCTCGTTCGTCAAGGAGTGCCCGGCCGACCACCTGCCGGCTCTCACTCGCCGCATCAACGACCTCGACCAGGCGATCACCGCCCACGACACCGCCCTGCGCAACACCCAGCAGGCGCTCGACGAGCTGAATCGCGCCGAGGCCGAGGACAGCGACCTCCAGGACACCACCCAGACCGAGATCACCCGCATCGAAAAGGTCCGCACCCGACTCGCAGGCCTGGCCGAGCGGACCGCTACCGCGGCAACCTGGCGAGACGACCTGCACGACGCCGAAAGCCGCCGGGCCGCAGCAACTGAGCTTGCCCAACAGCTCGAAGAGCAGGCCAACACTGCCTTCGAGACAGCAACCCACAGCAAGCTACTCGCCGAGAAGGAGCAGGAAGCCGCCAGCGCCCTACGCTCCGAGGCTAGCTCACTGATCTACCTCGACACCGAGCCGACCGTGGACGACGACCGAAAAGCCCCACTCGAAGCGCTCCGCAAGCGGTACCACGACGCCCGGCGCGCCTGGGAGATCCAGGCCGCCAAGTCAGTTCTTGCTGAGCGTGAGAAGACGCTCACCGAGACGATCGCCAAGGAGAACGCCGCCCTCACCCGTATTCCGCCCCAGACCCAGGCTCATGCGGCCGAGCTGCTGCGCACTGCGGAGGGCCAGACCGCTCAGCAGCGTTCAGCAGCCCTTACCGCCGCCCGGACCTCCGAGCGGGACGCGATCGACCAGCGAGGGCGGGCCGCCTCCGACATCGAACGGCACACCAGCGCGCTCGCGACCGTCGCGAAGCGCCGTGCTGATCCGCCACGCCGTGCCCTGCCCACCGAGCCGAGCACCGCCGAGCACGCAGGCGCCCTCGCTGCCGAACAGGAGCAGATCGGGCAGAGCACCGGCGAACGCAGGTCCGAAGCCGAGCGTGAACTCGCCGACCTCGAAAAGAAGCACACCGAACTCAACGGCACGATCAGCTTCTTTAACCTCCTCACCGACGGCCTCCCCGAACCGGATCCGGACGGCGCGGCGGCGTTCACGGGCAACACGGCACAGGCCCAGGAACGCAAGCGCGACATCATCGCGCGGATCCGCACGGCCGAGCAAGGCAGCACGGAGGCAGCCGCCACTCGGACCAAGGCTGTTGCCGCCCTTCGAAGCCTCGGAGCCAGGTACCCGAACGTCGCAACACCCGCGAAGGACCGCGTCCTCCACGACGCCGAGGAGACCCTGGCCAAGAACGCGCAGCAACTCGCAACCCAGCTCGCCCTGCGGGCGGACATGATCGACGGCGAACTCGCAGGCATTGCCAAGGACCAGGCGATCGTCACCGACTCCCTGGCCCGCCTGGTCGCCAACACCCTCGACACTCTGCGCAAGGCCGAGCGGTACTCGCGCGTCAACACCAAGACCGGCGGCTGGGCCGGCAAACAGATGCTTCGCATCGCCTTCGACGCACCCGCCAGCGACGCGGACCTGCGCACCTACGTCAACCGTGTCATCGAACGGCGGGTCACCCACGGCGTCAAGCCCGAAGGTCTGCCCCTGCTCAAGGACGCTGTTCACGAGGCCGTCGGTCCCCGCGGCTTCACCGTCAAAGCGCTCAAACCCGCCCGCGACACCGTCGCCACCACCGAGGACATCACCCGCCTCGGAAAGTGGTCCGGAGGCGAGAAGCTCACCGTCTGCGTCGCGCTCTACTGCACCATCGCGGCATTGCGCGCCGCCAACGCCGGCCGCAAGGACCGATCCGGCGGAGTGCTCCTCCTCGACAACCCGATCGGCCGCGCATCCCATGGCGACCTCGTCCGCCTCCAGCGCGCCGTCGCCGCAGCACACAAGGTCCAGCTCATCTACACCACTGGCGTCAAGGACCCCAACGCGATCTCGCTCTTCCCCAACGTCATCCGTCTCGACAATCGCCCGGGCCGTACCCAGAACCGCCGCTACATCGTCCCCGACACCTCCGCTGCCACCAGCGAAGCCACAACCGGCTACATCACCGGAGCCCGAGTCGCCCACGACGAGACGGCGAATACCGACGGCGAGACGCCATGACCCGGCCTCTCATCGACATCCTGTCCGCTCATATCGCAGAGCAGCAGGGCCAGCGCATCCAGGTCGACACCCTTCTGCGCCACGCGACCACCGCCGACCCCACGCTGCTCGGTGACCCGAGCGCACGAACCAGGCTCGCTGAAGCGCTCACCAAGCTCGCCACCGACGGCGCCATCCAACTGCCCAAGGCGCGCAAGGGCTGGGACGACCGCACCCAGCCACCACTTCCCCGCTGGATCGGAAAGACCACTGCACGCTCCACGGTGGCCCGACCGGCCGACCGGGTGTGGCCACAGGCGCTCGAACAAGCCGCCACCATCGCGTCCCGCCCGGACGAACACGACCTCCTCGAACGCATCGCGGTCTGGCTGCGAGACAACCCTCACCCCGAACCCGCCCCCATCGAAGAGCGCTCACTGGAGATCCTCGACGACGAAAAGGCCCTCGCCACCCATACCCCCAAGCGCCTCTTCACCAGCGGCGCACTCAACCTCAACCTCCTGGCGTGCTACCCCACCCCCGTACCCTTCCCGTCGCAGTACATCCCCGGAACTGGTGACCCACGCCTCCTGGTCACCGAGAACAACGCCACATTCCACTCCCTCCTCACCATCGCCCGCAGCCTCGACCCCGCCAGCCGGCCCAGCCTCCACATCGGCTGGGGCAGCGGAAATCAGTTCCCCGCCTCCATCACCGCCCTGACCCTCCTCGATCCCCTGCCGACAGCCGCCTACTACTTCGGTGACCTCGACGTCGCAGGACTGCGCATCGCGGCAAACGCAGCCGTTACCGCCGAGCAGAACAACCTGCCCGCCCTCCGCCCCGCTGCAGCCCTCTACCGCTGGCTGCTCACCCACGGCACCCCACGCCCCGACAAGTCCAACAGCGGAATCACCGACCCGAAGCCCCTGACTACGTGGTTGCCTGACGACCTCCGAAGCGCAGCCGCAAACCTCATCGCCACCCGGCAGCGGATCCCCCAAGAACGACTTGGACTACGGGCCCTGCGAGCTGATGCCGCTCTCCTCATCCAAGCGGTCAGCTGACGACAGATGCTCGCCGAGCTACCGCAACCTGGGACATAAGCACGTAGCTACCAGCCAGCATCAGCTGACGGCGGTCCAACCCCACGGTCGTGGACCGTTCTCCTCTTGCAGGCAGGCGAGACGGCTGGGGGTCAAGGGGTCGCAGGTTCAAATCCTGTCGTCCCGACGTATGTGACCAGCGGGTCTGTCAGAAATGACAGGCCCGCTGTTCTCGTTCGGGTGAACGGTGATGGCGACGTGATGGCAGGGCACATGGCCCTGGTGACGTTCTGCCAGCTACGCGGCGTCCGGAAGGTCTGACGCTTCGCCGTCTGGGGCGGCGGAAGGCGGCGAGGCGTCGTCGAGCGCCTGGCACAGGGCGGTGACGGCATCGCGGGCGGCGTGCGGGAGCAGATGGCCGTAGATATTGACCGTGGTAGACAGCGTCGAGTGCCGCAGCGTCTTCGACACCACGGCCAGCGGAACCTCGGAGCTGATCATGATGCTGGCGGCCGTGTGCCGCAGGTCGTGAACCCCGATCCGCGGGAGACCGATCTCCGCCGACCTGCGGCGCAGCGTGACCAGGAGCTGTTGCGGGCGCAGTGGCGCGCCGTCCGGCTGGCAGAACACGAGCCCTTCGAGCGGGGCGTCCTCCGGCAGGAGCGCCCGCGCGGGCGTAGCTCGCCGTTCGAGCGCGGCGACCACCCGAGCAGACAGGCTGACCCAGTTCCGGCTCGCCTTGGTCTTGGGGTGGCAGAGGTGGAGGTGGTTGTTGTCGACGGCAGTGAGGTTCCACCGCACCAGCAGCAGCCGTTCGGCCAGGTACACCTCGGGCCAGTGCAGACCCAGAAGTTCGCCGCGGCGCATCCCGGTGCCCAGCAGCACTTCGAATGCGTCCGCCAGCTGGTCGCCGTAGGTGTCGTGGTTGTGCCGCAGGAACGCCGCGGCCTGCGGCGGGGTCCAGCAGATCCGCTCGGGTGCGGCGGGGCGGGACATGATGGCGTAGCGCGCCGGGTTGTCGGCCAGCCGCCGGGTGCGGACTGCGGTGTTCAGGGCGCTGGAGAGGGTGGCGCCGGCCCGGTAGACGCTGGTGCGTCCCCGCCCGCGGGCCAGCTCGGCGTCGTTCCAGGCCGTGATGTGCCGCTCGCGCAGGTCGGACAGCTTGAGCCGGCCGAAGGCCGGAATGAGGTCGTTGTGTACGTGGTCGCGGTAGCGGGCGAAGGTGGTGGGCTTGAGCACGTCTTCCTTGGTGCACAGCCAGCCGGCCAGATAGCCGGCCACCGTCAGGTCGTCGTCACGGTCCAGGCCGGTGCGCTCGCACTCAAGAGCATGCTCCAGCGCCCCGCGAGCGGCCTTGCGGGTGGGGAAGCCGCTGCGGCATCGCTGTCGGCGGCGTCCGTCGGTCGAGCGGCACGTCGAAGGCGTAGGCCCAGGAGCCGTGGCGCGTTGCGCGGTTGAGGCTGGGGCACCGCGCGCCGAACTGATTTCCGTTGGCGTCGCGGCAGCCGCATCGCCGGTAGATCCGTCCACGGTCAGGATGAGCAGCCATGCGTTCCTCCAGAAGGAGAGCCTGTCCCCACGATGGCTGTCAGCGCTCGGAGAAGGCAGCTGGCGGAGCATGGCGTTTGAGTTGCCATCACTCCGCCATCACCCGCCACCTGTTCGTCGTCGTGAACAGGGCTTCCCCCTTGGCGATGGTGATGAGAGAGCCCTCCCCACCTAGTCTCGGTGGTCACCGCCGACGTGTGTGCCTGCGCCCGGAAAGCTGGAGGAGGAAGCCAGGTCAGGGTGCGGGCAGCACAGCGTCCTGAGCATGGCCCGGCAGGATGTCCCGCGGGTAGTCGCTATCTGCGGCGAAATCCCTTTGCGCGTCCTCATCGGCGCGCTGTTCAGAGATGGCGGCTGTATCTACACCAGCCTGCCGAGGGCGTGGGGCGCTGTTCGTGTATGCGTCCAGGCCGACCCGTGCAAGAGCCGGCAGTGACGCCGGCTCGGGGGGCTGAGTGAGCTCTAGCAGGACCCGGTCCTCGTCCGGAGTGCAGGAGAAGAAGGGAACGGTGCTGTTGAGCAGGCTGGTGAGCGCGTTGCATGTTGCTGGGACATCAACGCCCGGAAGCTCGATCAGCACATGGGCGTTCTCGTCGGGCGCGGCTAGCTCGATGTTCACGGCTCTACCAGCCGCCGCCGCAGCCTGCGCACACCACTCCAGCACCTCGGTCAACGCGCCGGTCTGCTGAGGTAGCAGGTGCCTGTCGCGCGTTACCCACTCGTCCGATATTCGCAGGGCGACCTTGGCGGTTGAGCTGCGCCACCAGTCGACGACCGCGCCTCGGAGATCGGCGGCCAGCGGATGGTCCAGGGCCCGCGAGGTTGCTTGCGCGGCGAGACGGCGCGCGACGGCCTCGGAGCCTTCGCCCAGCGCCCTGCGTGCTCGTGCCAGCGGAGAGGTATGGCCGATCCGTTGGTAGCGGACTGCTGCCCGGTACAACGGCGACATGGCGTGGGCCAGCTTTTCGGGGATCCCGCCGACAAGCTCGGAGGCTGCCTCGGCCCAGGCCGCGAACGCCCTCGTGTCCCCGGTGACGAGCGCTGCCATGCCGAGGTCTCCCCGAGCAATGGCACGCTCCATCGCTCGCTGACTGAGTGCCGCTGCACCCTCTATCTGGGAGAGCAGCATGCCGCAGGCCAGCGCGCGTTCTTGGGCGTTCCATGCATGATTCTCGCTGACGAGGTCAGCCGTGATGATGTCAAGCACCTCGCGCGACGCCTGGATCTTGGCAGCGCTGTGCCCTCGGCCTCCGTCCTTGGCCTGCCAGGTGAGGGTGCGGCGATGGCTCGTCATGGTCAGCCGGCAGTGATAGACGCTTTGGTGGTCGGGTCCGGTCACCTCGAATTCGTGGTCAAGGCCCATCCCGTAGGCGCTGCAGATCTGCTGCAGTTGGGTGAAGGAGTCCAGTTCGTGGCCGAGTCCTTCCAACCATCGGTCCAGAGCATCGGGACGTCGCTGCAATAGCCGGTTTTCGTGGGCACGCCAGGCGACGGCCAGCACGCTTTGTGTGGCTCCGTCGAGCAACCGGGATCTCTCTCGACCGGTTTCACCCCGTCCGAGGAGAAGGCCTGCGTCAAGGTTCAGCGCCTGGCCGAGCTGGTGGGTCCACTCGTTGTTGATGCCAGTGATGCGGGCCTGGTCCTTGTCTGGATCCAAAGTCGTCGAGAAGGTGTTACGGCACCGGTTGAGGGCGGCCAGGAACGCTGCCACGAGGGAGCCGTGGTGCGCGAGGAAGGTATTGTCGCGCTGGCGCGCCGAGGCCAGCTCCCGCTTGTTCTCGTACGCCCAAGAGGTGTGAGTCAGTGCCTGCGTGAGCCAGGGCTCCTCCCGTTGGTCGAGCTCGAACATGGCCCGCAGATCAGCGACCGTTTGGCGGTGAGCATTCCCCGGAGCTGAATAGCACAGAGGCGGCACGCTCCTCGCGGACACTGCCTCGGCAGCCGCGCGCTGGCGGCGGGCAAAGCGGCCCAAGAACGCCTGGGCGGCGGCGCTGCGCGCGGCCTTCTTCGACGGACCCCTTCCCTCGGCCTGGCGGCCGTCTTCACTGTCGACCACGGCTGTGAAGACACGCGCATGGTCAGGACCGTCCTCCCGGTAGGTCCACGTCAAGCGAGTCCTCGAAAACTCGCGTTCCAACTCGCTTACGGGTGATTCGCCTCGTGTGACGACAACGGATGTCAGGGATGGGCACACCGTCTCCAGCAGAGTAGCTGCGACAGAGAAGCAGCCATGGAGGGCAAGAGCGCCCAGAACCTGATAGGCGACCTGCTCGTAGACGGAGGCGGCACCGCCGTTCGCGGCCTCACCCTTCCCTAGCTGAGCCGCACCGAGGGACCGCAGCCACTGGCCCAGCTCCTGCCGGACCGTGGTGGCCATCCGGACGACATCGCTGCTCTGCGCCCCAGCCGTGGCCGGAGCAGCGACCTTCACGTAGGTGTCGGCGCATACGAGGTCAGCGTAGGACCGGCCAAGCCGCTGCAGCATGGTCAAGCTCTTCGCGCCGACTTCTTCAAGATCGTGCGAGTTCTCGTAGAGGTGGCTGGTATGGAAGCTCGCCAGTGCCAACCAGCACCTCAGGTCTTCGGTGGCTCCACCGTTGAGCCCGCATGCGTTCAGGGTCGACTGCAGCTGGGAGTGTGGGGACTCGACCCCTTCCGGGATGCCGAGAAGCCGGGCCGGTTCCACGTCGATCACGCGATACGCCCGGGTTGCCAGTTGGCTGTCGTCAGATCGCTGACCTGTTGAAGGCCGCGGCGATGGTGTCGTGGTTGCGAATTGAGTCCGATGCGCGTGTTGACTTGAGAAATGGCGGGCGTTCCGTGACCGGTTGGGTCGTCGAGAGGGTCGGTCTAGTTCTGCGCGTAGATCCGCGAGTAGCCACCATGGGAGGACGCTGGGCGGTACCGCGCCGTCATAGAACAGACTGGCTGCGTCCGCGCACGTCTGGGACCGACCCCAGTCGCCGAGGAGTCCATATTGGCGGCCGATCTGACGGACCGCCGAGCGCACGCGCTCGTAGGGGATCGTCCTGCCGTCCATGGTGTACGAGCGCCGAAGCGCGGCGGCCTGGATTGCCTGCGCGATCCGGTGCACGGGGGTAGGGACCGGATGGTCGCGCAGAGAAACGATACCGACCCAGTGATTCACGATGCTATCCCCTTCCGTGCTCTCCCGTACGGGTAGTCCTGCTCCCGGCATGCACGTGATGTGCACGAGGCAGGCGCGAGCGCCCGGCAGTAGCGATCACAGGCTGCTCGGCGGACGTCCAAGCAGGTCTTGCTGAGCCGGCGCCACCCAGCGGTGGTCAGTCTGCCGCAAAGTGGCGCGACCCTGAGGGCACTTGGGCAGGTACGAGCGAAGGCCTTCTGGAATGGGCTATTGCTGAGTATGAGCTGCAACCAGGCCAACACCGGCAGGTCCGCTGGACGAACTCCGGGTTCTCGTTGAGCTGCCCGAAGCCCTTCATCCCAGCGAGGTTGGCGTCGCCGGCGGTGGCGGAGACCAGGCGGGCGAGCAGCGGCAGCGCCCGGAACATGGCGACGGTACCAGTGCGGGCGGCTCCCAGAGCCTGCTCGTCGGTCGCCCGCACCGCGGCGGTGAGGGCGGGCTGGGAGACCAGGAAGCCGGCGTCGAACAGCACTGCCGCCGGACCGGTCAGCCACGGGCCCGCCGCGCCGACACGCTCCCGGCGCCCCAGAGCGAGGCCGAGCGCCTTCTCCACGGTCCGGGCCTTCGCCGGTTCGCACCACCGCCACGGCTGTGCTCCCAGGGCTCGCGTGTACAAATCGGCCTGGAAGTCCCCCCCAGGCTCCGTCCGGCCCCACAATGCCGGTGTGAACATTCGACTCCAGTTGATCGACAGGTACCGGGAGCTGCGGAATGCCCCGAACACCCAGGTGGCCAAGGCGAAGCGCGGCCGGGAGTTCAACCAGTACCTCGCCGACGTGCTGACCGCTGGCGGTACCGAGGCACGGGCGGACAACCGGGGCCAAGACGGCCGTGACGAGATCGACGTGGTCTTCGCGGTCGACGGCGTCAGCTACATCGCCGAGGCGAAGTGGCTGGCCGAGGCCGTGGACGACGACCCGATCGGAAAGATCGAAAGGCGCCTGAAGACGCGCCTGTCAGGCATCCGCCCGGGGTTCTTCTCCATCTCCGGCTACATCTCCGCAGTCTTGGAGAACTCCAAGAAGGACCCGGCCGTGGTGCTGCTCGACCGGGCGCACATCGAGGCACTGGTGTCGGAACTGCTCACGCCCCACCAGCTGTTCTCCCGCCTGCACACCATCGCCGCCCGCCGCGGCGGCTCCTACGTGAGCCTCACGGATCTGCTCACCCCGGACCGGCCGGCCCCCGTACCCCGCTGGTCCGCCGCCGCCACCGACACCGTCCTTCCCAGCGCCGAGTACGCCCCCGGGGTGACGGTCCGGCCGCTGTGGGCAGCCACCCCGTTCGAGGAACCGACCGGCCTCACCCGCGCGAACGGGCAGGAGGTGCTGGTGACGACCCGCGGCGGCGTGCACCGTCTCGACACCGCCACCGGCAGCACGGTCCCCAAGGGGGACCTGGTGCTCGACGGGCACGTTCACGAGAGCAGCGCGCAGCTCCGCGGCGACGGCGAGTTCCTGGTGCTGAGCGGAGACGTCGTGGTCTCCCGCAAGGACGGCGAGCTGGAGGCGGTCGCAGGCGCGATCGCTGGCGCCGGCCGCCTGCTCGCCCATCCCGACGGCAGCGTGTGGGCGTTCTCCAGCACCGGCCCCATCGGCCCGGTCTACCGGGGCTCCCACACCCTGGTCAGCGTCGGCGACCGGCTCGGCGACGAGCAGCGGTACAGCATCGAGTTCGACGGGCAGGTTGACGACGTCGTCTTCACCGAGGATGGCCGACTCTACCTGGCCGGCGGCAGCAAGAGCGGCCGCCTGGACGTCGGACCGGACATGGTCCTGGACCAGGAGAACTGGCGCGACGGCCCGCCCATGAGCTGCACCGCGCTGCTCGCCCTGGACGCGAACACCGTGCTCAGCGCCGGCCCGGACCCGAGCGGGGCCGTCGTCGTCCTCTACCGGACCGACCTGACCACCAACCAGCACTCGCTGGTGTGCCGCCTGCCCGGCCTCAACCGGGCTGTGGCGCTCGCCCTCGCCGGTGACGGGCGGGTCCTGCTGCTGGCAGATAACCGCGGCAACGAGGTGGGACCGCATCCGGTTCTCCTGGAGGTGGAACTGGCATAACCCGCACCGGGGCCGCTCCGCCGGGGCTTGGACTACGTGCCGGCCGCCGTTCGGGCCTGGCGGTGGCCGAGTACGGACAGGACCCGGGCTGGTCCCGGCCCGAGTGCGCGGCGCCTGGCGGCCTGGCCGGTAGTGCGGGTGCTGCTCGGTCGGGCCCTGAGTCGGGGCGCGCGTCGGGGCGGCGGTCGGCGGACTTCCGGCTCACCGCGCGGTGAACCCAGGAGATGCGGGTCCGCCCCGCGGCGTGTGCTGACGGGGCATCATGCTGGTACGGGCGACCTCACTCCTTCGCCGGGGCACACCGCCTACCTCGATCAGCTCGGAGCCAGGGCACGCGATCTGAGCGGCGAGGACCGTAGCCGGATCGAGGAGGCCGCGGCACAGGTGTGGGAGAACCCGACGCCCGGGGCGATCGGTGCGCTGCTTACCGTGCTGCAGGAAGCGGGAATCGAGTAAGGACTGGTGGCGCTCCCGAGGCCCGCGGAACTGGAGTCGCCGGGTTGCCAAGGCCCACGAAAATCGGTGCGCGCCGACCACGACTGCTCCGATACTGCTGGTGACGAAAGCGAGGCCCCGTGCCGCAGATCGAGCCGAGCGTGCTCACCGCACTCATGAAGGCGGCGAAGGACGCCCCGTTCCACACATCCACCGCGTTCGCCCTCCGGGCCGCGGACGTCGGTTCGCGCGCTGCCGCCGAACAGCGGGATGCACTGGTTGCAGCCCTGCGCCTCCGGCCGTCCGAGGGGACAAAGTCTCGCCAGGAGGCGCAGGCGGGGCTGCCGAGTCAGCCCGCACCAGCCCAGTTGGAGATCTGGAACCTGTACGCGGACGGCGTGAGTGATCCCCTCCTTCGCGGCCACCTCCATCATCTGCTCCTCGACGCCGGCCACGGCCGTACGTACGACCACATCTGCGGCGCAGCGACCGGGTACCTCGACGCGGCGCAGCTGCTGCTGGCCACTCCCCGGGAGGGCCACGGGCTGTCGCGGGCCGCCAGATGCCTGACGAGGGCCAGGGAGTTGGCCCGCAGGTTCAACCAGCCTCTTCTTCGTGACCGCGCGACCACGGACGCCCTTGCCCTGGCCGAGCGCATCCTGGACGGAGACGAGGACGAGGGGCGAGCCCTGCTGGGTCTCCTGGAGGAGCTGAGGGGTCCGCAAGGCGACGCCGCGGTCCTCGCGGACCTCGCCGAGCGGGCGGCTGAGCGCTTCGCCCATGACGTGGACGACCGGCTCGGCTTCCTTGAGCTGTTGCGGGAGAGCGCGCCCCCGAGCCGCCGTACGGAGATCGACACTGCGGTGGTTCACACCCTCCTCGATGCCGCTGATGCTGCCGATGCCGGGCACCGCCGCCTGTACTACCTGACGGAGGCGGCGACCGAGGCGCAGAAGCGGGGCTTGTCCGAGTTGCGGGTACGTGCCGTGATGGCGCTGCAGCAGACCACGCTGGAGTGGACTGTGATCCGCAGTGAGGGCACCCTCCCGCGTGCGTTGGTTACCGGGCAGCGGGCGCTGGTCGATGCCGCCCCAGATCTGCAGACCGCACTGTGGCGCACCGTGGAGGACATCCATCCGGCGATGCGCACGCAGGCCCAGGCCGAGGCCGACGGCGCGCTCGACGGCCTTCTGCGGCTCCCGCGCTCGCGCATCAACCCGGCCGGACCGGTCTTCGTCCGCCCGCCCGTCGACGCCGACGACGACCACGCCGTGCAGATGCAGGTCGACGGCCTGGGCGTGTTCGGGAGGCTGACCGCGGTCCAGCTCGACCGCATCCACGAGCGCTTCCGGCCCGACGAGTTCGAGATGATCGGCGCTCTGGCACACGAGACGGTGCTGCCCGAACCCCGCGCGCGGATCCTCGCCCGGGCCTTCCTCTACTACTGGCTGGGGGAGTTCGAGGCCGCGGCGTGCGTCGCGCTGCCCCAGGTCGAGCAGATCCTCCGGGAGCTCCTGCGTACCCGGGTCTCCATCGTCTCCGTGGCCAAGGGGCAGACCCCCGGTGGAGTCGCCATGCTGGGCGGGCTGCTGCAGAGCATGCCGGAGGCCGGGTACCCGGCGGACTGGAGCCGAGCGCTGGAACTCCTCCTGGTCGATTCCGACCGCGGGATGAACCTGCGCAACGACATCCTCCACGGCCTGACCGGCACTCCGCCCAGGCACCACGTCGCGCTCATCCTCCAAGCGGCGCTGTACCTGCTCAGCCACGCGCACGGGCAACGCGCAGCACCCAGAACGACAGCCTGATCCGTTCGGGTGCGAGCCGGCCGCGCCAGGTCCGTTTCGCGGTCCCCAGCGATGGCAAAGCCGGTGGACCTGATCGGGAGCCTTCGTCGCGGTTTGGTCACTTCTGCGCCGCAGGATGTCCGACGGTGGAGAATGCTGTCGACATGAGCGATCTGACTGCCGCGCACCGCGGGTACGAGTACCAGGACTTGATGGAGGCAGGCCGCGTCGTCGACCTGCTGCTCGGCGGGATCGCCAGGGTCCATGTCGACGAGAAGTTGGTGACGGACGACCGTTTCGACGATCTCACGGTGATCAACGCAGACGGATCCCGTGAGCGGACCCAGTTCAAGCACTCGGACGAGGAAGGCCCCCTCGGCTACACCACGTTCACGACCGACGACCGCGGACTGAGGCTGGACCGCCTTGTGGCGGCTGCCGTCGCCGACCGGGACGGACCAGGTGCGGGCGCCACCGCCCACCGGTTGCGCATTGTGATGCGCGACGCACCTCCGGATAACGACGCACTGAACGCGGTGATGGTGCCCGCCAGCTCTTCCGACGCGCCCTTCCTGTCGGGGATGAACACCACACTCCTGCGGTTCGACGCGGAAGCCCTATGGCGAGGGTTCGACCTGCCCGCGCGGGGCCGGCGCAAGGCGGGCAACGTCTTCGGGTTCCTGACCAGCGGTGACAAGGCCGTGTCCAAGCAGGACCTGGAATGGCTGTGCGAGCACCTGGTGGTGGAAGTCGGTGCACCGGCCATGACGACGGACCTCCTGCAGCCAGGGTCGGCCGAACAGCTTCTCCTCCAACGAGTACGCGGCGAGCTCGGCGCGGGGATCTACCCCAACGGGGGACGCTCCCCGGTGGACGTCGCCGAGGCGCTGATCCGCACGGTCCGCTCCGCCCGGCAGCGCGGCACCGAGGTGACACCTCGCGAGCTCCTGCGCCAGGCCCAGCTGCGCAGCGACCTCGGCGCCGTCGTGCGCGCGAACCCTGTCGACCGAGCCCTGGAAGTGGCCAGGCCCGCCACGGTCGGCGTCCTGGCGGAAGCGGCCGCGACAGCGGCGGCCAGCGGGGGAGTCCTGCTGGTCACGGGCCCTCCGGGACAGGGCAAGTCCTGGGCATGCCAGCAGCTGGTCGACCAACTCACCGGTGACGGATGGCTGGTCGCCGAGCACTACTGCTACCTCGGCGACGCCGACGGCGACCAGCTGACCCGGGTGGTCACCGAAACGGTCTTCGGCAGCCTTCTGAGCCGGCTGGCCGAGGCGGACCCCGACCTCGTCCAGGAGCAGCGCCCGCGTTTCGCCGCCGATGCGCAAGCGCTGACCACGGCGGTGGACACCGCCCTGCGCAAGGACCCCACCCGCCGCGTGGCGCTCGTCGTGGACGGACTGGACCACGTCACCCGCGTACAAGGAGGAAGGACCAGGAGAGCCGATCCGTCCCTGGCCCTCGCCGCGGTCCTCGGCTCGCTGCCCGTTCCGCCAGGCAGCGTCCTCATCGTGCTCAGCCAGCCCGGAAACCACCTCGTCCCCCTCCAGGACACGGGGGCGGCATCCGTCGCCGTGCCGCCACTGACCGCGCACGAGTGCCGCGCCGTCGCCCAGCGGCTCAAACTCGTCCCGGCGGCGGACGACGAGCGCACCGAAGCGCTCCTGACCGACGACCGCGACGTGACCGACTTCCTGGACGCGCTACAGGAATGCTCGGGCGGAAACGCCCTGTACGCGACGTACCTCTGCCGCGAGGTCGCCCTCCGGCCGGAGACGATCACGAAAGCCACGGCAGTGGTGCGGGCGCTCCCTGCCTACCAGGGATCGTTGGAGGGCTACTACAACCACCTCTACGACACCCTCGGTGCGGAAGCCGACGTCGTCGCGGACATCATCGCCCTGCTCGGCATGTCCGTCACCCGCGAGGAGCTCGGGCAGATCATCCCGGACCGGGCGCACAGGATCGACGGCGCGCTGAAGGTGCTGGCCCCGGTGCTCTCCGGGACAGCCGGACCCGGCGAAATCCGCGTCTACCACGAGTCGTTCGCCCGCTACCTGCGCCTGGGCTACGACAACAACCCCGGGGCCCTGGAATCGACGCTGGCGCTGATCGCCACCTGGCTGACCGAGAAGGGACTGTTCGACGACCCGCGGGCTTTCCGCCGCCTCCTGCAGATCCTCGCCGAAGCGGGACGCGACACGGAGGTGCTCGACCACATCGGGCGGGACTTCGTCACCCGTGCCGTCGCCACCGCCCACCCGGCCTCGGCGATCAGGGACAACCTGGCCACCGGCGTGCGCTGCGCCGCCAGGACGGCGAACTGGCCCCTCGTCGCTCGTTACGTCGAACTCGCCAGGGCCGCGCAGACGTTCGAGTTCGAGCGCTTCGATGCGGTCCTGGTGGAATTTGCCGACGTGCCGATTGCCTTGATGGGGGCTCAGACGCTGGCGGACCGGCTCCTGCACGATGGGCGGACCGTCATGCCCGCCCGGGCAGGTCTGCAGATGTGCGCCGTCCTCGACGAGGCAGGCGCCGTGGCACCCTGGCACGCGTACATGACGGCACACGACCACGAGGCGGAATCGGACAACACCTCCTACGGGGCGGAGTCCGACCGGGCCGTCGACCTGGCATACCTGCGTGGCCGGTTGTGCCTGTCGGCGACCAATCAGGGGACAGGAGAGGAGCCGTGCGAGGACGGGCCCGGCCGGCCGGTGTCGCTGGACCGCATCGCCGAGTGGTTCGACGAACAGGGTGACCAGGCAGCGGCCGACGCCGTCGTTAAGACGCTCCTCGACACCGTCGGAAGCGCGGCCGTCACCGACCTGGTGCCGCGCCTTGAGATCGGCGGCCCGGTATGCCTCGCCGTCGCCGAGCAGATCGCCGCAGGCGCGGTGCCCGGAGCGGCGGGCAGCGCCGACGACTGGGCGCAGAAGGCCGCCAACCTGGGATACGTGATGGGAACGGCGCACCGGCTGCTCGCCCTTGGGGTCGCCGCCACCGATCTCGCCGCAGGCCTTGCGGCAGACGAGACTTCGACGGCCCGCGACACCCTGTTCTCCCTGACCTACGACGTACAGAACGAACAGGTCCGGTGGAGCCCCGAGGCCGTGGCCAGGTGGCTCGACGCGCTGGCGATCACGGCACGAACCGACCCCATCGCCCTCGACGCGGTACCGGCTCTCGTCCAGGGGCCCGGCTGGTACCCCTGCTGGCTGCGGTACGCGATCGCCCTCGCCCTCGCCGAAGCCGCCGAAGCACCCACCCGGTCTGGCCTGGTCATCGAAGCCCTCGATCTCCTGACCGCAGACCTCAGCCCCTTCACCGGCAAACCGCGCGCCTGCGACCTCTACCCGATCCATCCACTCATCGAAGAGTCGGTACGCCGGGCGGCCGCCCTCGTGTCCGACCAGGACTGGCCACAGGCGTGGAAGACCCTCATCCACGTCAGCCGGGAAATCAGCGTCAGCCTGCGCGGCGAGATGGGCGGACCGCTGCCGGCCGACACGCTCCTGACGATCGCCGTCGAGCACACCACGCCCGCACGGCGGGCCGGCGTCGACGAAGCCGTCCGCAACGAATTCCTACAGCAGGCCGGCGGACGCTTCTACAGCGACCTCGCCCGCTACCGCCTCATCCACGCGCGTCTCGCCCTCACCGCCGACGACCTCGCCGAGGCCGAGGAGCACTGGCTGGCGGCCTGCCGCTTCCTGGTGGCCTACGGCTGGCGCAAAGACATCACCGTCTACGAGGTCCTGGATCCGCTGCCCGCCCTGGTCGCCGCGGACCCGGCCCGGGGCCGGGCACGGGTGGCGCGCATCCAGCCACTGTGCGAACGCCTTGTCAATCACACCGACGGCAAGGAGACCAACGCCGCCCGCCCGCGGTGGTGGAACGTCCTGGCCGGGGCAGATCCCGTGGCCCTCGCCGATTTCGCCGCCACCGGCCTGCTCAGCGACTGCAACGGCCCGAACACCCTCCTCCACGGCGCCCGAGAAGACCTCTGGGACGCGTGGAGCGACACCGCCGACCCGGTCGCGGCAACTGCCCTGCGCCTCACCCTGGACACCCCGCTCCGCCAAGGCGACGCCGCACTTCTGGACCGGCTCGCCCGGACAATCGGCCCCTCCACGCCCGACGATGTTCCACAGCTGCTGCGCCTCGCAATGAGCAGGGCCGACGAGAGGCAGGCCAACCGTGACTCCTCCATCGACGAGACCAGGCCGGACGACGCGCAGCTTGTCGCGGAACTCAATGCCGTCGCCGAACGCATCGGCGCCCCGCAGCTCACCCCCCTGCCCGAACCACCGGCCACCGACGAACCCCACAACCGCCATACCGAACCCGTCCCCGCGCAGCCGAACCCGGCCCCAGCCTCTCCTGCTGCCCTGTCGCCCGCGCCCTCCGAACCGGTCGGCCTGATCCGGGTACTGCGCGCATGGCACCTGAGCCCGTACGAGGCCGGCGCACCACAGCACACCCTCGAACAGATGACAGACCTCGTCGGCGACGGCCTGCTCGACCTCGCCACCCGAGGACAGACCGACGACGCCGCACAGGTCCTGCGTGCCATCGCCGGCCCCTTCGACTTCCGCGACGGCCCGCTCCTGCTGCGCCGCCTCGCGGACAAGCTCCACCAGAACGGCCACGACGCTCTCGCCGCCGAGGCCTACGCACTGACCTGGGTACGCACCCGCGGACAAGGCGGATGGCTGAACTTCGGAGGCGAGACAGCCCTCGACGCCCTTCGCACGGCCTCCCAACTCGACTCCACCCTCACCCACCGCGTCATCACCGAAGAAGCCGAAGCAGTGGTGGGCGCCGGCCGGTACGGGACCCACGGCATCACCCAGGCACTAATCTTCGCCTTCGCCCACCAATCCCTCGCCCTGCCCCCGAACCACTCCCTCGACCTGGCCTTCGCCCTATGGGACGAAGCCGCAACGGTCATCGAGAACAGAGCACCCCGCGTCCACGACAGCGACGACCCCCAGCACCCCTACCGCGCCCCCGACAACGACAACGGCACCCCCGCACCCGGCGACCTCGACCACGCCTTCGCGACCGCGGCCCTGGCCGCACTCGCCCACGCCGACCGGGAAGGCAAACGCCGCGCGATGGTCGCGACGCGGTACCTGATCACACTGCGCCCCGAAGCCACGGCACCCGCCATCGCCCTCGCGCTGGAGCAACTCTCCGATCCGGCGACCCTGATGTGGCTGCTGTGCCTCCTCCAGGAACAGGGAGCCGCAGCCCAACCCGTCGTGGACCACTGCCAGCACGCACTCGAAGCACTGGCCCGAGGACCGATGCTCACCGTCCGCGCCCTCGCCCGCCGGCTGCTCACCGATGCGGCCAGCGTGCCCATGGGACCCTCCGACCCGGCCGCGTTTACCCCGCCGAGCCGCCTGTGGACCTCCGCCGCACAGGAAGACAGCCAGAAAGACCGCTTCGTGAAGGGGATGGTCGCAGAAGTGGCCCGCGCGCGGCTGAACGAAGCCGAGCAGCTGCAGCCCGGGCTGATCCGAGCGATCCTCGCCAAGGCCCGCCGCCAAGTCGACAGCAAGCGCACCATCGAGAGGAACAAGGCCCAGCTCCGCGCCAACCGCAGTGCCGACGAGGACGAGCTGCCGGACGCCTACCTCGCCATCGAAGAGACCATCGAAGAGGCGATCCAGACGGTGGCAGCGGGCAGCCGCGCGCACAGGCTCTCGCAGGGCCTGGGCACGAGCGACCCGGCCCTCTGGGAGGACCAGCTGGCCACCGTGCTGACAGACCACCCCCGCATCCCGCTGGCCTTCGAAGAAGCACGCTGGCCGCGCCCCGACCTCCGGCTGCCACCCGGCCCCGACGCCCCGTCCGACCAGGACACCCCGGTAGCCGGAACAACCGCCGAGACCTCCTCCACACGGCCCCTGGCGCAAGCCGCCGTACTCACCGGACAGACCCTCCCGGGCTGGCGCATCCTCGCTTCCGTGGAGGAACGCAAGTTCCTGTCATCGGACACCAGGACGATCGGCCTGACCGTCGTGACCTTCTCAGGCCCGGAAGTGACGGACACCGGGAACCAGCGAGGCAGCGTTGCCCCCTTCTTCTTGAACGGAGACCTTGAGGAGTGGACCCGACCGCCGGGACAGCACCCCGACGCTGACGCCCCGCCGGGAACCCCGCTCCTCGGCCTCGACCGCGACATGACCGCCGCCGCAGACGCCGCCCAAGGCCTGGGCCTGCCCGGCTTCGCACTAACACCCACCCTGCGGCTGCGGGCCGCACTGCGCCTGAAACCTGGACCCCCGCTGACACTGGACGACGACCGCGGTCCGGCCCTGCGGCTCATCTGCTGGCGCACCGAGTACGAGCGGAGCGCCTACCACCTGCCGTGGCCACGGACGACCGGCTGCGCCGTGGTGATCCGCCCCGACCTGCTGGACGTCCTGTCCGAACGGACATCCGCACCGATCGTTATCCGAGACGTCGTAATGCGGCTGGAAGCGGAGTAAAGAAAAACAAGTGAGACCCGCCATCTCCCGACGAGGGGAACCCCGCATCCGTAGACTGGGCACGCTCCGCTACGTGGTGGACGCAGACCTTCGCCCTGCTCTACCAGTTCAAGCGCCTCGCCGTCCGCTGGGAACACCGCCTCGACCTCCACGAGCCATCGGTCTCGCTCGCGCGCGCGCAATCGTCTGCTGGAGGAGACTCAACAGGCCGACATTGTGATCGTGTTACGAGCTCATAAAACCCCGTCACCACAATGGGCTTCACTCTTGGGAATTGGGGACTTGCCGGGGACCACGCGGTTCGCACATCGGTCCGCGCACTGTCATCCGGTGGACGAACAGCGCGCGCTGTCTATGCTCTGACGTGCAGTTAGGAGATTCGCCGGGCGACTGGGGGTCAAGGGGTCGCAGGTTCAAATCCTGTCGTCCCGACTGTGAAGTCGCTTGTGAGAGCGGGTGCTTGGGAAACCAAGGGCCCGCTCTTGCTGGTTTTGGGGCCTGTTTTTTGGTCCCGGGTGGTCCCAAAATGGTCCCCAGGTTTGGCCGCAGGTGCGTCACCACCCGTTGCCCCAGTGGCTGGCGTGTGGATTGTTCTTCGATCTCAAGGTGAAGTGCGAGACCTCCTTGCCGCTTCGCTGGAGCGACGTGTGATGGCGCACTTGACCTTCGGTCAAGTGCGCCGGCCGCAGGTCAAGTGAGTCAAACTGGTTCATATCGGGGAATTTTCAAGGCCCTTCTGACGCCTACTGCTTGCCGTGTAGTGACTTGTGCAGCCTCGGATCGGCTTGTTGGCGGCCATTTCGAGGCGATGGCAGTTACGGCGTGTTACCAGCGGCGGATGATCTGGCCGTCGCGTTGGAGTTTCTCGAGGTGATGAGTGAGGGCTTGGCCGGCCTCCAGGATCCGGAGCACGTCGGGGTGGAAGTAACGCTGGGTGGTGGTGATGAGCCGGTGGCCTGCGATTTCCTTGAGGATGTGCGGAAGGATTCCGGCGTCGGCCATCCAAGTCAGGCCGGTGTGGCGCAGGTCGTGGCGGCGTAGGTGCTCGTAGCCGAGGCCCCGGGTTACGTCGTCCCAGTGGGTGGCGTCGCGCAGGACTGCGGTGCTGATGCGACCGCCGCGCGGGCCGGTGTAGAGGCGGGCGTCCGGGTCGCCTCGCGTTGCTTGGAGCCGCCTGATGATGAGCGGGCGCAATGGTTCGATGATCGGGATGAGGCGGGCGACCCTACCCTTGGTGTGCTTGTCGACCAGGCCGCCGGGAGCGGGGGTGGTCTGTCGGCGGCAGGTCAGGAGCCACTTGTCGGTATCGACGTCGCGGGCCCGGACTCCGGAGACCTCGCCGATCCGCGTGGCAGTGCAGGCGCTGTGGACAACGACATCACCCCATCCGCGATAGCGGTTGTATGAGGCTGTGACCAGGGCATCGGCGAGTTCGGCGAGGGCGTCCCAGTTGCGCAGGGCGAGGGAGCGGGGGTCCCGCAGTTCGTCTTCGACCTGCTGGTATTCGCGCTGCCAGCCGGTGATGTGGGCGGGGTTGTGTTCGAGGATGCCGTCCATTATGGCCTGCTCGAAGATGCGAGAGAGCATGGCGAGGGTGTTCTTGATCGTGGAGCGGCCGCAGCCATCGGCGATCCAGCTGAAAACTGCCGCAGTGATGAGAGCTGTGGTGATCAGGCGGAGGGGGAAACGCCCGAGCTCGGGCTCGATCCGCAGGTGCCAGCCGGCGAGGTATGGGGCGTGTGTGGTGGTTTCCAGGCCGGTCAGGATGACCGGGAGGCGGAGGTTGACGTAGTCACCCAACGGCATGGAGGCCAGGGACGGGAGGACGGGGCTGCCGGTGGCGTCGGCCAGGATGGTCAGCCATTGGGTGACCAGTGTCGGGTCGAGCCCATTGTGGACGGCCCCTGCCAGGAAGCTAGCCCACGCCTGTGTCTGGGCCGGGGTGGCCTGTGTGGCCGGCGAGCGGGGGCTGGTGAGCGGGGAAGTGCGGTATTGCGAGCGCAGGGCGCCCGGCGGAGCTGGAAGGTCGGCGGTGATGATCTCGCTGAACGGATCCGGGGAGGCTGATTCCCAGCGGTGCATTGAAGTGCTCATGCACCATGGTTACGCCGATTCTGCTTGCATGCTTGATGCCGTCATGGTGTCATTGCTTCATGCTCTATGGTGTGCCATCGCTGCAGGACATCGACCAGTCCGTCCTCGCGGAGATCGACGAGATGCGCGACCGGCTGCGTCTCCATCTGCGCACTTCACGTCGCTGGGAAGGGCAGCTGCGGCGTAACCTCACGGCGCGGGCGATCGCCGGATCGAACACGATCGAGGGCTACGCCGCGAGCGTGTCGGACGTCGAGGACATCATGGTCGGCGAAGCGCCGATCGATGCGAACGACACCGTCACGGCCGAGATCGAGGGTTATCGGCAGGCGATGACCTACATCCAACGCCTCGCCGAAGCGGGCGACGACTTCGCCTACAGCAAGGGCCTGCTCAACGCGCTGCACTTCATGATGCAGGGCCACCACCTGATCAAACGGCCCGGCTGGTGGCGTACCGGGCCGGTGTACGTCACCTCCGCCGAAGACCCGACCATCGCCGCGTACACCGCCCCTGATGCCCAGCAGCTGGCAGTACTGACTGACGAGCTGGTCGAGTGGCTGAACGAGGGCGACCTGAACGCACCGGGACTGGTGCGGGCCTCTATGGCGCACCTGAACCTGGTGGCGATCCATCCGTGGTCGGACGGCAACGGGCGGATGTCCCGCGCCCTGCACACCCTGGTCCTGGCCCGTGAGGGGATCATGGCGCCGGAGTTCTCCAGCATCGAGGAATGGCTCGGCCGGGCCCGCAACACTTACCGCTACTACGACATACTCGCCGACGTCGGCGGCCCCGTCTGGACTCCCGACCGCGACACCTTGCCCTGGGTGCGGTTCTGCCTGCGCGCCCACCATCAGCAGGCCCAGAGCGTCGAGCGCCAGGTGAACACCACCCGCGAGGTCTGGAGCGCCCTCGACGAAGCCGTTGAGCAGCGCGGCTGGCCCGACCGCATGCTCTACGCCCTCTACCCCGCGGCCATGGGCAACCGCCTGCGCCGCGCCACCTACCAGGCCGACGCCGAGCTCAGCGAGCAGCAGGCCCAACGCGACATCCGCGAACTCGTCCGCGCAGGCTGGCTTGCTGCCCGGGGCGAGGCCCAAGGACGCTACTACACCGCTGGCTCGGACCTTCCCGAAGCCATCGTTCGAGGCGTACGGGAACCGCGGCCGCTTCGCGATCCTTACGCCTGAAGTTCACCCAGTGGGTGCCAGACGGAACAGGAGGGGACCTATGCCGCATTCATCCGCGTATCAAGGCAAGCACGGCCCCTGCTTCCGGCTGCCCGCAGGGCGGTTGGCCAGAAGCAGGGACGGTGACGGACCGGTTGGTGTTACTGACTTCGGCTCGTCAGGGTGAACTGTCCCGAATTGCCTGACGGGCTCGCTGCGGTGGTTGTATCCGGTGGTGTGTGAGGTATGCGGATGGGGGCGGGCTGACCGCCGCGGGACGGGTGCGCCGGGAGTCGCTGCGGATGCAGGCGGCCGAGCTGTTCGAGCAGAGGATCAAGCCGCCGGAAGTGGCCCGGCGTCTGCGGGTGAGCCCGAAGTCGGCCTACCAGTGGCACCAGTTGTGGCGCGATGGCGGTGTGCAGGCTCTGGCCTCTCGAGGCCCGGGTGGGTCGCGGTGCCGTCTGTCGCCGCGCTGCCTGGAGAAACTCGCCGCATACCTGGACCAGGGCCCGGCCGCACACGGCTGGGTGGAGGACCAGGTGTGGACCGCGGCGCGGGTGGCCACGCTGATCGGGCGGAAGTTCCACCTTTCCTACAGCGTGTCCGGGGCAACGAGGCTGATGCACCGGCTCGGCTTCAGCCCGCAGGTCCCCGCCCGGCGGGTGGCCGAGCGCGACGAGCAGGCCGTCACCGCGTGGAAGGAGGTGACCTGGGCGGAGGTAAAAGAGCGCGGGCGGCCTGCGGGGGCTACATCTGCTTCGAGGACGAGGCAGGATTCACCCGCCGTCCGCCCAGAGGACGCACCTGGGGCCGGCGGGGCCGCACGCCGGTTGTGACGGTCAGCGGCCGCCGCTCGGGACGGTTGTCGGTGGCCGGGATGATCGCCATGCGGCCGGGCTCGCGCACCCGGCTGTGCCACCGCCTGATCACCCACCCCGCGGGCAGAGGCAAGCGCCGCAGCATGGGCGAGCGCGACTTCATCGCCCTGGTCGACGGTGTCCACCAGCTCGTCAAGGCGCCGATCGTTCTCGTCTGGGACCGCCTGAACACCCACATCTCCCACGCCATGCGCGACTTGATCGC